>JAFOIR010000192.1 GCA_017420625.1 Bacillota bacterium | reverse complement strand
GAATGTCATCCGAGTCATGGGAAAGCGATGGGGATATCTGACATTGTTTCTGGACGTCGTCAAAGCTGTCGCTGCTGTACTGATTGCTGCATCCATTTATGGATACAGTGAGAAATATCTTCTGTGGTGGACAGGAATCGGGGTTATTCTTGGACATAATTATCCGTTTTATATGCAGTTTCGAGGCGGAAAAGGCGTTGCAGCGACAATAGGGATACTTTTGGCTGCGGATCCGAGAATCGTCGCGTTCTGTGTGATTCCCTCGGCGCTGATCCTCTATTTATCCAAGTACATGTCGCTGGCATCTCTGACGTATATGGTTCTTTTGCTGACTTTCACGTGCATCTTTTATTATGATCAGCCACATGGGGTTGAAGTGATTCTTTTATCCCTTGTTATGGCTGTTTCCGGTTTTTATCGGCACCGAGCCAACATCCAGAGGCTGCTGGAAGACAGAGAATCCAAGATGGGGCAGAAAGTGAAGATTGCAGCAGATTATATGAACCGCAAAGGCAAAGGACAGGCAGATGATGACATCTACCGTTCAGTGATCAAGAAAGAAAAACAGGAGTAAGAATTATCATGGATTATCAAAAGTTAGCCGATCGGCTGTTTCCCAATATTACGGATACTGTGGAAATGATGGAGAAAAGGTATCCGGAGAGAGATCTTCCGGAAGGCGCTAAAGTTACAAGAATTGCACCTAGTCCGACAGGATTTATGCATCTGGGAAATCTTTACGGAGCGATGGTCGATGAACGGCTGGCTCACCAGAGCGGCGGGATTTTTTATCTCAGAATCGAAGATACCGACCGTAAAAGACTCGTCAGCAATGGCGTTGAGACGATTCTGAAAGTGTTTCACAAATTCGGACTCGCATTTGATGAAGGTGCTACCCTGGAAGGAGACTGGGGAAACTATGGCCCTTATACTCAGAGCGAGCGAGCATCAATCTATCAGACGTATGTGAAAGCACTGGTTGCTCAAGGTAAAGCCTATCCCTGTTTCTGTTCGGAAGAAGAACTTGCTGCGATCCATGAACAGCAGGAGAAGGAAAAAGAGAATTTTGGCTATTACGGAAAATACGCTATCTGGAGAGACAGAAGCGAAGAGGACATAGATCGAGAACTTGCTAAAGGAACACCCTATGTCATTCGTTTTCGTTCGGAAGGAAGCATCGAACACAAAATTCGTTTTGAGGATCAGATCAAAGGCAAAATGGAAATCACAGAGAATGATCAGGACGTCGTCATTCTTAAGTCCGATGGCCTTCCAACCTACCATTTCGCTCATGTCATCGATGATCATCTGATGCATACGACTCACGTCGTACGTGGAGAAGAATGGCTTTCCACGCTTCCGATCCATTTGCAGCTTTTCGACGCGCTTGGACTGAAAAAGCCCAAATTCGCTCATACAGCACAGCTGATGAAAATGGATGAAGGAAAGAAAAGAAAGCTTTCCAAACGAAAAGATCCCGAACTGGCGCTTGATTTCTACTTCCAGAACGGCATCCCGGTAAAAGGTGCTGTTGAATACCTGCTGACGCTGCTTAATTCCAATTTTGAAGACTGGAGAAGGGCGAATCCGGATGCACCATATCAGGATTTCCCATTCTCTACAAAGAAAATGAGCGGTTCCGGTGCTCTGTTTGATATTGATAAACTGAATGATGTCTGTAAAAATGTCGTTTCCCGTATGAGTGCCGATGAAGTTTATGAGAAAACTGTCGAGTGGGCAAAGGAATATGATCCTGAGTTTGCTGCACTTCTTGAGAAAGACCCTGCCTATACAAAAGCGATTTTGTCTATCGGCAGGGGCGGGAAAAAACCCAGAAAAGACTTTGGAAGATGGAGCGAAGTTAAAGATTATGTGAGCTTTTTCTTTGAGCCGCTTTTTGCTCCTCAGTATGATGAGCTGCCAAAACATCTTTCAAATGAACTGATTGATAGAATCGTTTCGGATTATATTCAGCTTTACGATGCCTCTTTGTCACAGGACGAGTGGTTTAATCAGCTGAAACAGATGTGTCCTTCCTATGGGATGACAGCCGATATGAAGGCCTACAAGGCTGCCCCTGATCAGTATGCAGGAAGTGTAGGGGATCTGTCGATGGTCCTGAGAATTGCTGTCTGTGGTCGCTCACAGGCACCGGATCTATATGCTGTCATGCAGCTGCTCGGATCAAAACGGGTCCTTGAAAGGCTTACCAGATTACAGCAGCTGGTTCAGAAGCATGATTGATATTTTACGGCATTTGTGATATAATATTTCATAATTTTATGCCAAACTAGAGGAATGCATTTTGTCTGAATACAGAAATCAACGAACCAGATCGAGACGAAGTTCGAGAGAGCCTGTTCAGCGGACACGAAGGACGAGAAAAAGACTGCCATATACCTATCTTTTGATCGGATTTATCCTGATTTATATCGTCGCGCAATTTGTCATCTTTATGAATCGTGATACGACGAACTATGTGGTAGCCAAACAGGGTGATATCGTTGAAACTTTCTCGACACAGGGTGTCGTGATCAGAAGTGAGCAGCTGGTGACAGCCCATGAAGACGGGATCGTTCAGTATTATTATCCCGGCGGCAAGGAACTGATGAAGGATACGCTTGTCTGTACGTTGCTTGACGATTATTACGGGAATATACTGGACGAGAAGATAGACGAATTATATGAACAGATCCAGGATGTCGATACCGGTGAGTATGAAGACGCCTTCGATTCTCTGGATGAAGATATTGCGGCATCGATCGCATCTTTTCTGCGATCCCGCCAACCCAACAACTATGATGCACTGTACAACCTTCAGGGTGACCTTCAGAGTGCTGTTTCCAAACGAAAAGACATGTATTCTCTGATGAGCAATACAAAGGTCACGGCACTTCTGCAGCAACAGGGAATCTACACCCAGGAACAGAATAAAGTCATCAGCAATATGTACCTGCAGGAAGGCGGCGTGATAGACTATTCCTACGACAAATATGAAGGATGGAATGTCGATCAGGTCGGACCTGACTTTATTCAGAACTACGATTCCCATTATAATTATTTTGAGATCAACATGCAGAAAGTGTCGGCCGGTACGACATTATACCGGCTTGTCTCCTCGCAGGTATGGTATATCGTTATCTATCTTGATTCTACTCAAGCTGAATACTTTTCAGGTGAGTCCACTATATCCTTTATCTATAACAGTTCGCAGAAACTGAACGGATATGTGGATACTCTGGAAGTCTATGATGAAGATTCCGGCACCTACAAACTGGTCATCAAGCTGACGACCCGGGTACAGGATTTCATGAATGACAGAATCGCTGATCTGGTCTTTACTAAGAACAGCCATTCCGGTCTGAAAATATCTGAAAGCTGTCTGGTCGAACAGGATTGTTATGTTCTTCCACAGGAATACATTGCAGAAAGCAATGATCTGACAGGTGTACTTGCCGTGAACGGTGACGATATTCGTTTTGCTGCGTTGGATATCCTGCTGACCGATAAAGGATTATCATATTTCCTTCTGCCGGAATACTTAAGTCCGGGTACCATGATTCAGAAGCCGAACAGTTCCGACCGTATGAGCCTGGGACAGACATCCAGTGTGTCGGGAGTCTATGTGGTTAACGGCGGATATGAAGAATTCAAGATCGTTTCGATCGTATATCGTTCGCAGGGTTATGCGATCGTTGAAGGCATTCAGATGTACGATCGGGTCAAAGTTGGTGTTTCGAAATAAAAGGAGTCTTTTATGAAGCGAATAAGCATACTCATCCTGATGCTTTTTTCAGCCATTGCACTGCTGACCGGCTGTAAAAACGAGGATAATGTGAATGAACTGATGAGAACTGGTGATGAAGCCTATGCAAACGGTGATTATCAGGCCGCAGCAGAGGCTTATACCAGGATCATTGAACTGGACAAAGCCACTGATGAAATCTATAACAACCGCGGAATGTGCTATCTCAATATGAACAACACAGTCGGCGCCATTGAAGATTTTGGCAAGGCTCTGATGATCGAACCGGAATCGGATGTTTATCTGAACAATCGCGGACTGGCATATTTCAGGCAGATGGACTATCAGAGTGCAATCAGTGATTTCAGCGCTGCGCTCAAAGAAAAAGAAAACAATGCCGTTTATTATGCAAATCGCGGGGATTGTTTTCTGGCTCTGAAGATGTATCAGGATGCAGTCGGAGACTACACAGAGGCACTGAAAAGAAACAACTCTCTGGTCTCTGCAATCGGCAATCGCGCCACATGTTATTTCAATCTTCAGGATTATGAATCTGCTATTTCCGATTACACAGCAGCTATTCAGAAAGAACCGGAAAATGCACTGCTTTACTGGAATCGGGGAGAAGCCTACAGGATGCTTTCTGACGGCACAAAGGCGCTCAATGATTACGAACAGTACGCAAAGCTTGGTGAAGGACTGACAGCTGATTTTTATCTGAAAAGAGCAGAGCTTCATGTTGATCTGGAGCAGTATCCGGAAGCCCTGAAAGATTACGAGAGTGCTATTCAGCTTTCTCCGGATCAGACGATCCTTTATGAAGGACGCGCCAATATCCATTTTCTGATGGGAAACTACAATGAAGCAATCAGCGACTACAATCGTTTTCTGAAAGACGCAGAAAAAACAGATAAAAAGGCATATGCTGTTGCTGTAGGCAATCGCGGCTTTTGCTATTTTTCCATGGAAGATTACGATAATGCACTGAGTGACATCAACGAATGTCTGGACAATGATCCGGATTATGCATGGGCGTATTTTATCCGCGGACAGATCTACCAGCAGCTGGAAAGATACGACGAAGCCAAGGCCGATTATGATAAGGCAAACGAGCTTCTTGATCAGAACAAATGAGCAAACTTAAGGCTTGACTTTAAGCGGGAAAAAGGCAATAATATACGATATAAACGCATAGAAGGAGAACTAGAGATGGCGGGAGTATTTAATAAATTAGCGGGTGTTCTTGGATTTGCAAATGAAGCAGAAGATCTGGAAGAAGATTACGACGATTTTGATGATTATGGATATGAAGATGATTCAGATGGTTTTCGTTCTTCATATTCGGGTTCAGACAGTCAGGTAACCGGATTTTCGGATTATAATCGTCGCGCGACAAGTGAACCGTACCGTTTCGGTGCATCTTCGCAGCAGACTCAGCGAACGGCTTCTGCTCCAAGAAATTATGAGTCCAGCCGTCCGGTAAACCGTAGTTCTTATCGCAGTTCACAGGAAAGAGGAAGTAAAGTCGTCAATCTGAATGCAAACATTCAGATGGAAGTGATCGTCTCTTCTCCTGATTCTTTAGATGCAGCCAGAGAGATTGCAGAGCATATCAAACTGAAAAAACCTGTCATCATTAATCTTGAAAGAGTAGAATATAAAATTGCACAGAGAATTACTGACTTTCTCTGTGGATGCTGCTGTGCAATGAATGGAAATGTGCAGCGTATAGCAGAAAAAATCTTTATGATTGCGCCTGATAATGTTGATTTTGCCGGAGATATGGCACTGCAGGAAACACTCAATCAGGGTGATCTCGGATTCCTGTACGGAGATCGCTGATGGCTCAGGCACCATCTGACGATAAATGGCTGATCGCACACCTTACTGACCTGGAAGTTCAGGCTGAGAAGGGGGAATACCTTATCGTTTCAGACTTTTTAGACGAACGAGAACAAAGTCTTCTTTCCCGGTCTTTCCGGGAAGGAAGACTTTCTGTGTCTTTATGGATATATGGGGGTCAGGAAGAGTGCGAACGTAAAGTTGCCTGTTTTTATCCTGACTATCTGGAAGAGAATAAAGAAGAACTTCTGATGGAGCAGCTGAAGCTGATCAGAGTAAAGGCACTGGATCATCGTTTTCTTCCGAAAGAATTGACTCATAGAGACTATCTCGGTGCCTTGATGGGCTTAGGTGTGAAAAGAGAGAAGATCGGAGACATAAGGATAGGAGAAGAAGGGGCTTTTGTGATCGTAAAGGAGGAAATAGCCTCTTTTATTTGTGAAGAACTTTCATCTGTTGGAAGGACACTGGTGGATGCAAAAATAACAGAGTGGAAAGATCTTCCTGCTGCGGAGAGAGGCACTTTTTCTGTTATCAGCATCTCTTCTTTTCGCCTGGACCAGGTCGTAAGCCGTGGATTCAATCTTGGGAGGACAGAAGCATCTAAATGGATCGCATCAGGTCTGGTGTTTCGCAACGGAGAATCTGTTATGCAGCCGGATAAAACAGTGCTGATCGGGGATAAAATCACACTGAGAAGAAAAGGAAAAATCATCCTGACAGAAGACAAAGGAATTTCAAAATCAGGCAGACACCAGGTTCTGATCGAGAAATACGGGAAATAAATATGAAAAAAAGAGCTGGTATTGTATTCGGCGAAATCGTTTTGATTGCTGGACTGATCTGGATTGATCGGCTGGTGAAGAACTGGGCATATATTTCACTTAAGGAAGCAGCATCCATACCGATCATTCGTGGAATCTTTCAACTGACTTATGCACAGAATATCGGTGCTGCCTTCAGTATTCTGGAGAATGCAAAATGGTTTTTTATCCTGACAGCGTTGATCATTACAGCAGTCATCCTTTTTTCGATTATTCGAATTGTTTCTCATCCGAAATTCTCTATGAAAGACAAATCGACAGCAATAACGCTGGTTCTGTTTGCCATGATCGTGGCTGGTGCGCTGGGCAACGTGATCGATCGGATCATGTACGGATTTGTGATAGATATGTTTGATTTTGTTCTCATTCATTTTCCGATCTTCAATGTGGCCGATTCCTATATCGTGGTAGCCGTAATCATTTTGGGAATCCTGCTTATTGTAAAGAAGGACTTTCTGGAACACATGGAACAATTAATCAGAAAAGAGAAACCAGCTGATGACAAATCATAAGACATTTCAGGTAAGTGAAGATGAAAGCGGGATGCGCCTGGATCTGTTTCTCATGGAGAAAGAACCGGATTTGACACGTTCCAGAATTCAGAATCTGATTCGAGACGGACTGGTTCTTTTAAAAGAAGAAAAGGTGAAGACCGGATATAAGGTTAAGCCTGGTGATCAGATCGAACTTGAACTCCCTGAAGTGAAGGAAGCAAATGTTAAGCCGCAGGAGATGGCACTTTCGATCGTATACGAAGACGAACATCTAGCCGTTGTAAATAAACCGCGAGGATTGGTAGTTCATCCCGCTGCTGGACATGAAGACGGTACGTTGGTGAATGGGTTAATGTATCATTTCAAAGATTCACTTTCAGGGATCAATGGAGTTTTACGGCCGGGGATCGTACACAGAATCGATAAGGATACTTCCGGACTGCTGGTAATCTGTAAGTCAGATGAAGCACACCAGGGAATCAGTGATCTTCTGTCCAGGCATGAGATCGATCGGGTCTATCATGCGGTTGTACACGGACGTTTCCATCAAAAAGAAGGGACCATTGATGCTCCGATCGGAAGAATGAAGGAAGATCGGAAAAAATATACGGTAAGACCTGATGGAAGAGAAGCTATTACACATTACGAGGTTCTTGAGGAACTTGGATCGTTCTCTTATCTTCAGGTGACATTGGAAACAGGACGGACCCATCAGATCAGAGTCCATATGGCAAGTCTTGGACATCCGCTTCTGGGAGATCCTCTCTATGGACCTTCACGCGAAACACTTTCGAAAGCAAAAGAGCTTTCGAAAATGGATTTTTGGCCCGGGCAGATTTTACATGCGAAGGTGCTGGGTTTTATTCATCCTGTGACAAAGGAAAAACTGTACTTTGACTCGGAACTTCCCGAGTATTTTAAAACAGTATTACGTGTCCTGCGAGGCTGATTTTTTTGTTTGTCGGATTGCATTTTTATTCATTCAATGTTACAATCAGAACAATTAATGTCTACATCTTATAAAGGGTTTTTTCTATGCTGACAGAACAAAATAAGATTGAAATTTACCGTGTACTGACGGGGAAATTTCAAAAAGATTTACTGTATCCGCTTGCTGAAGTGGGTAGAGAGCTTACATTGTCCGGCAATGGATGCCGGAAGTATTCGTTTGCTCGCACAATAGATCTTCTGGAAAGCCTGCCGGAATATATCATTTTGGAAAATGATCCGGAGGAAACAGGTAAATATCTGGTCAGAATTCTTGATTGGAACGGAGCAGATGCTGCGGTCTTTCGTGATGCCGAGAACGAACAGACTTCTTCGGATCTTGCTGAGGTGGAAAATGAACTAAGCGGCAGCATACTGATCTATCAGAATAAAACTTCTGATACGAAAGAATTTACAGATGATGTGAAAAAAGAAATCTATCAGATGCTGTGCAGCCGTTTTGCAGTTGGAACGAAAATCCATATGGCTTCTATCAGCAAATATCTGATAGCGAATGGGTTTTCACCGAAGCTGTACGGTTTTTCCAAGATGAAAAATATGTTGGGACAGATGAACGGATTTCTTGAAATGGAAGATGTTGTTATCAATCAGGTTCCCAATGTACTGATTACCATTTTCCGTGAGCCGGTTGACAAAAAAACGCAAGGCAGTCTGACTTTAGACAAACAGGACAAGACTGTGAGTGAATATCGGTCTTCGGAACATCAGATCCGTTCCACTTCCGGCAGTGTTCGTTTCAGCGGCCGTGATACCGGATCGATCTTTCGCGAACAGACTGTTCAGACAGAGAAACCAAGAGTCCGTCGATCTGAAAACAGTAATTTCGACAGACTGGTCTATATGCCGCCGAAGGTCGTAGAGTTTCTGAATCGAAAAGGAATGTCTGATCCCGGTGCTGTTCTTTCAAGATCCTATGCAAAAAGTGTAGCAGAACAGTCCTTCGAACAACGTGGAGTGACCATTACTTTTCCTGTAGAATGGGAACGCGGCGGAGAAGGAATGGTTGCTATCATCAAGAAAAATGAAAAACCTTATGGCAAGCAGTGGTTCCTGACTTATGTTGGATTTCCTAAACTGGATCAGGAAGTAATTGAAGAAGAAGAGGCCAGGGAAGAACAGGAAGATGATCTTCCTTTGTCCCCGGGAAAAGCATTGGAATCATTTGCTGAAATAGGTTACTGGCAGGAATTTCTTCATGATCTTGCTGAATTGGCTATTCCGGAAAAATGGGAAACCTCCAACAAGAAACTGGGGAAGTATTATCTGCTGAAAAAGTATATCCAATATACTTTTTATCGTTTGCAGCAGGAAGAAAAGGTGTGTGTTTCAGAAGACGGAAAATACGCTTCTTTTAATACAGGTCTTTTGACATCGCATTTCGATGAAATCTATGCCTGCTTTGTCCCGAATCCGGATGGGAAACCTTCATGGAAATTTGAGAGTTTTGCGCTCGCGGGAATTCGTGGAAAGAATGAAGCCAGCCGGATACTGAGCGGCTCGTTCGATCCGCTTCCGCAGCCAGCTGTTTATTTCTCAGATCCAACTGAACTGGTTTATGATAAACGTATTGAAATAAAAGCGGATTATATTCATTTGGTTTTGGATCATCTGGCGAGACTTCCGATCGGTTATCTTCGTGAATGCTGTTATGGCGATGAAGAAGCACAGAAGATGCTGGAGATGGTTGATAATGCAAAAACGCAAGGTCAGCTGAAACAAACTTATTTTGCTTTCTCCCGTTATCTTTCCGAACATGACAAACTGTACCGCAGACTGGTCAGCCGTCTGGAAGATGCTATAGAGATCGCGAAAAAGAGAGTATGCTGGAATTATCATTCAGCAGTGATCGGATTTGATCCGAAGGAGGGTCTTATCCAGCTGATGCTGCCTCTTTGTCTCGAGGATGATATTCATACGGATGCTGCTCTTTCTATTGTATTTAAGCCTGCGGAAAAAGTTTATCAGGCAAATGCGATTCTGACACCGGATCAGGCATATCTCATGGCCAGATTGATCAGCAGACTGGATAGGGATTGGCTGGAAAGTGCGGAAACCACACAAAATCAGATGAACAGTTGACAAAA
The DNA here is from genome assembly GCA_017420625.1 of Bacillota bacterium. Next base: position 12,674 of record JAFOIR010000192.1, on the reverse strand, counting down.
ATTGAAAAAGTGGTATAATGTCTTGTACATTGTTTTGGATGTTGTATGGAAGTTCCATTACAAAGAGATACGAGCAATTTCTAACCCGATCATTACAATAGAGGCAATTTGAGTCCGAACGTTGCATCTAATGCTCGCTGCTAGGATCAGAAGGTTTTTTGTCCGTTCTGAAATCCAGTAAGGAGGTAAATGTGAAGGGAAAGATTTGTTTTATCGTTCTGAGCGTTATCCTCGCTGTATCACTTGGCTGTACCTCGGATATCCGTGCGTACACATACAGTGTGAAAGCGCAGACAGCGGTAAGGAACGAAAACGAAACAATCATTGTCACTTCCAATACGGCTGCGGATAGATCTCAGATGATAGAGAAAGATCTGATCGTAGATGCATCTGAAACAGTGGACGAACTGATTGCCGAGCAGATTGCTTATGCGCAACCAGTCGTAACTCTCAATGATGATCAGGTGGGAGCAGCGGAAGGTGCCCACGAGTATTATTCTGATGATGATACAGAATATACTGATCAGCAAAGTGAGAATGACGAAATCGAAGTACTTAGAAGAATCGTAATGGCTGAAGCCGGTTGTGAAGACATTCAGGGCCAGATCATGGTTGCCAATGTCGTTCTTAACCGTATTGCTGCCGGATATGGCGAAACGATTTCCGATATCGTTTTCATGCCAGGACAGTTTCAACCAGTAACAACGGGATCTTTCTGGTCTGTCGTGCCTACGGAGTCTGTTATTGAAGCATGCAACCGTGCACTGGCAGGGGAAGATTATTCCAATGGCGCCTTGTTCTTTGTATCTGTTTCAGGAGATACATCCTGGTTCTACAGTGACCTTACGTTTGTCGCAGAACATGGTGGCCACTTGTTCTTCAAATAACGAACAAAACGGAAAAGAAAAAACCGCTTATGAACATTTCAATGAAGTGCATAAGCGGTTTTTCTTTTGTGTTAGTCGGTGATGAACATGGCATCTCCAAAACTGAAGAAACGATACTTTTCGCGAACGGCTTCCTGATAGGCATTTAAGATATTTTCACGACCGGCGAGCGCACTGACCAGCATGATCAGAGTTGATTCTGGCAGATGGAAGTTTGTGATCAGTCCATCCAGTATCTGAAACTGATAGCCTGGGTAAATGAAAATACCGGTTTCTTTGCTCATCGGACTGACTCGTCCGGGAGAAACTGCTGCTGATTCAATTGTACGACAGGAGGTCGTTCCTACGGCAATAATCCGACCGCCTTCCTGTTTTGTCCGATTGATTTCCTCGGCGGCTTTTTCATCCAGATGAAAGAATTCACGGTGCATCACGTGTTCTTCTATAGACTCTGCTTTGACCGGTCTGAATGTACCTAAGCCAACATGTAAGGTGACATAGGTAATACCGATTCCCATTTCTTCAATCGAATGGAGCAGTTCTTTGGTAAAATGCAGTCCGGCAGTCGGCGCAGCCGCTGAACCTTCTTCTCTGGCATAAACTGTCTGATACCGGGTTGGATCAGCGAGTTTTTCGTGAATATATGGAGGCAGAGGCATCTGACCAAGCCTATCCAGTATTTCTTCGAATACACCCTGAAATTCAAAGCGTACAATTCGATTTCCGTCTGGCTTGACACCGATAATATGAGCAGATAAGAGGGGGTTTTTATTCTCGTCATACCCAAAATCCAGAATATGACCGGTTCGGGCACGTTTTCCGGGTCCTGCCAGAGTTTCCCAGAAACAGCAGGAAAGGTCCGGAGAGGACTTTGCAGGATCAATCAGATCCGTTAAGGAATTAAGATCCTGATCAGAAAGACGTTTGAGAAGAAGCAGCTCAACTTCTGTTCCGCTGTCCCGTCTGTTGCCGATCAAACGAGCGGGCAGTACTTTGGTATCATTCAAAACCAAACGATCCCCAGGGCGCAGATAAAGCGGCAAATCCCTGAAGTGAGTATGTTCGATTTTTCCTGTATTCTTATTCAGGACAAGAAGTCTGGAATCGGCTCGATTTTTTAGCGGAATCTGAGCAATCAGTTCTTCCGGAAGATCATAGTAAAAATCACTGGTTTTCAAGTTTATTACTCCTAAAATGACATATTACGAACAGGATGTTTAGACCTAAAGGCAATTATACTATATCTAAGCAGCAGATTGAAGAGATTTTCGAACTTTACAGTGGCATATTTTGATGATACAATAGTTCTATTCTATTGATAGACTGAAAGATGAGATATATATGAAAGTCATAACTGTCCGGCATCTGTACCTGAAAACATTTCTGATTACGCTGGCGGCGTCCTGTGTGATCTTTCTCCCTGCCATGATCAAGGATCAGGGTTATTTTCTTTTTGTTGGTGATTTTAATTCTCAGCAGATCCCATTTTATATGATTGCTCACGATGCAATCAGAGCAGGAGAGTGGGGATGGAACTGGTTCACAGATCTTGGTGCAAACTTTATCGGGTCCTATACTTTCTATCTTCTTGGAAGTCCGTTTTTCTATCTGACACTTCCGCTTCCTTCTTCATGGGTTCCCTATACACTGGGACCTTTGCTGATGCTGAAATTTGCTGCCGCATCTTTGACGAGCTGTATTTATCTGAAAAGATATGTGAAAAATCAGTATTATGCGATGCTTGGCGGCTTTCTGTATGCATTCTCCGGTTTTTCGATTTACAATATTTTCTTCAATCATTTTCATGAGGCAATTGTCTTTTTCCCGCTTATGCTGATCACGTTGGATGATCTCATGGAAAGCGGACGAAAAGGGCCGTTTGCCTTAGCCGTTGCACTCAATGCGATGGTCAATTATTTCTTCTTCTTTGGAGAAGTTGTTTTTGTCATCATTTATTATTTTGTCCGACTGATCAAAAAAGATTATGAAAGAAGCTGGGATAGATTCTGGCATATTGCCATTGAAGCGGTTATTGGCTTTTTGATTTCTGCAGTGCTGATGCTTCCATCAGTTCTGACGGTGCTGCAGAATTCTCGTGTACAAAATTTCCCGAGCGGATTTGGCATTTGGCTGTATTCCAATAAAGAACGTGTTCCGGCTATCCTTTTCAGTCTTCTTTTCCCGCCGGAGCTGCCATCCAAGCAGGTGTTACTGCCGGATGCCAGTACCAAATGGACTTCTCTGAACTCTTATCTGCCTATTATTTCTGTTTCAGCTGTGTTGACTTTCATGCAAAGCAGAAAAAAACACTGGCTCACTGTCATGATCAAAATCCTGCTGCTGATGGCAGTCATTCCGGGACTGAATGCACTGTTTGTAGCATTTAATGCTGCTTATTATGCACGATGGTTCTACATGCTCTCCCTGATGATGATCCTGGCTTCTGTTATGACGTTTGATCGGGGCATTGAGAAAAGACTGACAAATAATGCATGGCTTGTGATGACATTTACTATGTTTATCGTTCTGGCGCTGACGCTGACGCCTCAGTTCTCAGACGGTGAATTCTCACGGCTTGGCCTTTATGATGAAGAGCATTGGATGTATTTTGCCGCTATTGCAGTTACGTCTGTGTTATCTGTCATGACCTTTACCATAATTGTTCCTAAAATACGAAAGAAAACAAGGGAATTTATCCTGTATCTGATGATCGCAATTCTTATCTATGCGGTCTTATATGGCAACTTTTTCGTTTTCTGGGGCAAGAGCCGGTCTTATGAGACCAAGGATTATCTGATCGCTTCTGCGATCGAAGGCGAAGAGAAGATCACCATTCCCGATAAGGATGAAGTGATCCGTATCGATGCGGATGATGCGCTGATCAATATGGGAATGTTCTGGAAAGTCTCCTGTATGCGGGCTTTCCACAGTATCGTTCCCGGGTCTATCATGGACTTTTATAAGTATATCGGGGAAAAGCGGGATGTCAGCTCCAAAATACCGGAAGAGCAGTATGCGGTTCGCGGACTTGTTTCGGTTCACTGGTATTTTGACCGCATCGGAAGCTCAGCCAAATTCGGAGATCCTTCGAAAGAAGATCCTGAAACTCTGATGCCGGGATATTCCTATTATCAGGATATGACGGGATATCACGTTTGGGAGAATGACTACTATATCCCCATGGGCTTTACTTATCGACTGTTTACGACGAGCGGAGAACTGGATGGAGTACCGAACTCCAACAAGGCAGCTGCCATGCTGCATGCGGTATCGATGGAGCCGTCTGTTGCGGCGAAATATACAGACGTACTGAAGCATATCGATCCCCAGTCCGTCAAATATACCGAGGAGCAATACTTTGAAGATTGCCTTGCACATCGTGCGGAAACCGTTGACAATCTGCGGAAAACGCGTACAGGTGTTCTCTGTGAAACAAACTTCGATGAAAACCGGTTTGTGTTCTTCAGTATCCCGTATGATTCCGGTTGGTCTCTGACCATAGACGGACAGGAAGCGGTACTGGAAAAAGTCAATGTGGGATTCATGGGCTTTCGTGTTCCGGCCGGATATCATGAGGTGGAACTGAAATATGAAACGCCCGGACTACGAATCGGACTTCTGATCTCGCTGGCAGCGATTCTGATGTTTGTCATCTATCTTCTGATCAATGAAGAGAAATTAAAGAAACTGGTAATCAAGTATAAAGAACAGATTCTCTATATCTTCTTTGGCGGCTGCACGACGCTCATCAATATGATCGTCTATTACCTGAGCCGCAAACTGACGATCGGCGTTGTCCCATCTGATATCATCGCATGGATCCTGGCAGTGATCTTTGCCTATATCACCAACAAACTATGGGTATTTGAAAGTAAGAGCTGGCGTTTCCCGTATGTCCTTCGGGAAGTTGGTTCATTCTTTGCAGCCAGACTATTTTCTCTGGGTGTAGATGTCCTGTTTCTTTATGTGACAGTTGAGATCTTCCATTGGTGGGAGATGCCTATGAAACTGATCGCCAACATTATCGTCATTATTTTGAACTATATACTCAGCAAACTGATCGTATTTGCCAGAAAACAAGGAGTCAAGAATGAAAAACCAGAAAGCTGAAAACCGGACATGTCCGGTGATTGATATCGTCATTCCATGTTATTGTGAAGAAGAAGTTCTTCCGGAAACATCCCGGAGAATTCTGGAAAAAATGACTGGCCTGATAGAAAAGGGCAGGATCAGTGATGAGAGCCGGATTGTATTTGTTGATGACGGCAGTAAAGACAGAACCTGGGAACTGATCGAAGAGTATCATCTCAATGATTCACATTTCGGAGGAGTGAAACTGGCACATAACAGAGGTCATCAACATGCACTTCTGGCCGGACTCATGAGTGTCAAGGATCATTGCGATGCAGCTATCTCAATGGATGCCGATCTGCAGGATGATATCAATGTAGTCGATGAGTTTATCGAAAAATATTGTGAAGGCTGTGAAATCGTATACGGCGTTCGAAAGGCAAGAGATAAGGATACCTTCTTCAAAAGAAGTACCGCGCTGGCTTTTTATCACTTTATGGAGAAACTGGGTGTACAGACGATCAACAATCATGCTGATTATCGGCTGATGGGGTCCAGAGCGCTCGATTCGCTGTCATCCTATCGGGAAGTCAACCTTTATCTGAGGGGGATCGTACCCAGTATCGGATATAAAACAGATGTCGTCTATTATGATCGTTCCGAACGGTTCGCAGGCGAGTCAAAGTATCCCATTAAGAAGATGCTGGCTCTTGCGGTGGACGGAATTACTTCTTTCAGTATAAAGCCACTGGAAATGATTTTTTCATTGGGAATCATTATCTGTGTACTCAGCGTTCTAGCATTGATTTATGGTCTTTTTGCTGCGATCTTTTCATGGCCTGCTGCGGGTATCGTCAGTCTGATTGGCTGTTTCTGGCTGCTGGGAGGGATACTGCTTATTGCCTTGGGTATTGTCGGAGTATATGTGGGTAAGACCTATCAGGAAGCAAAGGACCGACCCCGATATATCATTGAAAAAGAACTCTGGTAAAGGATTCCTGCAATGTATGAATTATTAAAAACCGAAGGGCGGGCAAAGAGAGGAAGATTCACGACCGTTCATGGTATTGTGGAAACGCCGGTTTTTATGAATGTTGGAACCGTGGCTGCAATTAAAGGCGCTCTTTCGAGCCTGGATCTGAAAGAAATCGGCTGTCAGATCGAGCTTTCCAACACTTATCATCTGCATGTCAGACCAGGAGATGAGATCATCTATGAACTGGGTGGTCTTCATCGGTTTATGAACTGGGATCGTCCGATTCTGACTGATTCCGGCGGATTTCAGGTTTATTCTCTTTCTTCCCTTCGTGGTAAAATCAAAGAAGAAGGTGTCACCTTTGCTTCTCATGTCGATGGACGGAAAATATTCATGGGACCGGAAGAGAGTATGCAGATCCAGTCACATTTAGGCAGTACGATTGCGATGGCTTTTGATGAATGTCCGCCTGCACTGGCAGAGCGGGACTATATCGAAGCATCTGTCAGCCGAACGACAAGATGGCTGGATCGATGCATCCAGGAGATGAGAAGGCTGAATGGACTCGAAAAAACGATCAATCAGAAACAAATGCTTTTTGGAATCAATCAAGGCGGTATTTTACCGGATGTGAGAATCGAGCATGCGAAAGCTATCCGGGAAAAACCACTCGATGGATTTGCGATCGGCGGCCTGGCTGTTGGTGAAACACATGCACAGATGTATGAAACATTGGAACAGGTAGTTCCTTATTTGCCGGCAGATAAACCGACATATCTGATGGGGGTCGGGACTCCTGAAAATATTCTGGAATCCGTAGATCGTGGTGTAGACTTTTTCGATTGTGTACTTCCGGCCAGAAATGCCAGACATGGTCATGTTTATACCAATTGTGGCAAGCTGAATCTGTGGAATGAGAAATACCTGAAAGATGACAGACCCATTGCGGAAGACTGTAACTGTCCAACATGCCGGAATTTCTCCAGAGCATATATACGGCATCTGCTGAAAGCAAAAGAGATGCTTGGTATGCGTCTGTGCGTTATTCATAACCTGTTTTATTACAATCATCTCATGCAGGAGATACGGGATTCTTTGGATAACGGAAGCTTCAGTACCTATAAGAAGATGAGACTGGAAGGGTATCAGGAAGGGAAAAAAGCTTGACTTTCACCTTGAATCATGTATAATAGATATGATGTCCAATTTGAGGAGGTTTCTAATGTTTATCTTATCATCCGGAACACAGGCAGCTGGCGGTGGCCTTTGGGGAATGCTTGGAATCTATGCCATCTTCGCACTGGTTCTTTATTTCCTTCTGATTCGTCCGCAGCGCAAACAGCAGAAAGAGCAGCAGAAGATGCAGGACAGTCTTAAAAATGGAGACTGGGTCCTTTTAAATAATGGTATGTATGGTAAGGTCGTCAATATCGTGAACGATTGCCTGATCATTGAATTCGGTACCAATAAGTCCGTTATGATCCCTGTTCTCAGAAGTCAGATTGCTGGTGTTTCTGAACCGGATCTGACCGAACGCAAAGTGGATGAAGCAGCGGTTGAACCCACCAATTCTGTCGTAGGCGAAGACACAATCGAAGATGAACTTGATGCCTATGATAAACAGATTCTGGAAAAGGGTGAGAAGAAGGGATTCTTCAAAAAGAAATAAAAAAACATCTTGACGAATCGTTAGATACCGGATATACTATTTTGGTATCTTTAAATCAGCGACTGAAGGGGGGGTTGAAAAAATGGCAACGATTATCGTAAAAGAGAATGAATCTTTGGACAGCGCCCTGCGTCGCTTTAAAAGAAGCTGTGCTAAGGCAGGAATCATGCAGGAAGTTCGTAAAAGAGAACATTACGAAAAGCCCAGCGTGAAACGTAAAAAGAAGTCTGAAGCAGCCAGAAAGAGAAAGTTCAACTAATATGAACTAAAAAGACAGAGCCTTGTTTCATAGTCAATTGACTAGGAATCAGGGCTTTTCTTCATTTTCAGGAGGAAAAAACAGTGGGGAAAACACTTGTTATTGCAGAGAAACCTTCTGTTGGCCGTGATTATGCCAAGGTTCTTGGATGCCGGGAAAAGGGAGAAGGATATCTTTCTTCGGATCAGTATATCGTTTCCTGGGCGATCGGTCATCTGATCGAACTATGCGAACCAGAACATTATGACCAGAAATATAAAAAATGGAATTATCAGGATCTTCCAATCATTCCGACCGAGATGAAACTGCAGACGATCCGTAAGACCAGCAGTCAGTTTCAGATTTTGAAAAAACTGATGAACTCACCGGATGTAGATCGAATCATCTGCGGTACCGACAGCGGAAGAGAAGGAGAACTGATTTTCCGGTACATCTATCAGATGGCCAAATGCAAAAAACCATTTGACCGCCTATGGGTTTCCAGTATGACAGAAGAAGCGATTTCCAAAGGATTTCGTGAAGTAAAGGACGGCCATCAGTATGATTCGCTTTATCAAAGTGCCAGATGTCGCAGTGAAGCCGACTGGCTGGTAGGAATTAACGGAAGTCGTGCCTTCAGCATCCGATATGATGCTTTGCTTTCGATCGGACGAGTCCAAACACCAACACTGGCTATTATTGTCGGACGACAGGAAGAAATCGATCGATTCGTACCGGAAGACTATTATGAAATCCGTCTTTCTCATCAAAAACCAGATGATCCTGAGAAATTTGAAAGCAGATTCTTTACTTTAGCTGAAGATGGAAAGACAAGAAATACTCGAATTTCTTCCAGACAGGAAGCAGATGAAATACTGCAGCGTGTCATGAAGCACAAGCAGGCCGAAGTGCTTTCTGTAGAAAGAACACCCAAAAAACAACTTCCGCCTTTGCTTTATGATCTGACTGAGCTTCAGAGAGATGGAAACCGTAAATACGGCTTTTCAGCCAACAAAGTACTGAATCTCGCACAGAGCCTGTATGAGAAACATAAGCTGCTCACTTATCCGCGTACAGACAGTCGTTACCTTCCGACGGATCAGAAAGAAAATGTCCGAAAAACACTTCATGCCATTAACATACCTGAATTTCATCAGGCACTAAAGGAGATTCCTGTTACTGAAAACGGTCAGCTGCGGTTCAACAGCCGTATTATTGATGATTCGAAAATCACAGATCATCATGCGATCATTCCAACTCTGAAAAAGCCTGATCTTTCACAATTGTCTGAAGATGAAAAGAAGATATATGAATTGGTCGCGCTTCGGCTGATTGAGGTTTTCTATCTTCCTTATGAGTATGATTCAATCGAAGTGGTTCTAGATGTGGGAGAAGAACCGATTGATTATTTCCTTGCAAGGGGGAAAGTCATTAAGCAGTTGGGATTTATGAAACTGCATCAAAAGGAAAACACAGCAGAAAGCAAAAAGAAGAAAAAACAAACTGAAGAGGAGGGTGAACTCCCATCTTTGATTCAGGGTGAGACCGTTCTGATTAAGAATGGTGTGATTGATGAAAAGAAAACCCAGCCACCCAAGCCATTTACAGAGGCATCGCTCCTGACTGCAATGGAATATGCAGGAAGATTTGTTGAAGAAGATGTCAGAGAACAGATGGACAAACTTTCTCTGGGTACACCGGCAACCAGAGCGTCCATTATCGAAAGATTGATTCATGTAGGATATATTATTCGAAAGGGTAAAGTACTGCTTCCTACAGATAAAGGAAAAAAACTCATTGGTATTCTGCCACAGGAGCTGAAGTCGCCTGAGATGACTGGACGATGGGAGAAAGCGCTGGATAAGATCTATCAGGGCGGCATGGATCCGGTTCGGTTTATGGGAAGTATTGAACGCTATGTACGCTTTATAGTCGAAGCTGCCCAGAATGAAGCGGGTATTCGTTTTGATCCGGAAGAACGCAGAAAGAATACAAGAAAAAAGCCGAGCGCAGGTACTTCGCTCAGCTTGGGAAAGTGTCCGCTTTGCGGCGGGAATGTTCTTAAAAACAGGAAAGCTTACTATTGTTCCAATTGGAAAGAAAAAGAATGTAAACTCACTATATGGCTTTCCAGTCTGGATCGTTATGAAACAGCTCTTTCCGATGAAATGATGAAAGAACTGCTGTTGGAGAAGAAGCTTCCGATTCCTATGACGATGCCTCAAACAGCAGAACGAGGCATCGGTGAAGTGTACCTCAGTAAAGAAGGAAAGATCGAGATTCAGAATTTTCAAAAAGATCAGGGAAAATAAGCTCTACTTTTTGTGTTTTTTGTCTTTTGATTTTTCTTTGTCCTTGCTCTTTTCTTTTTCTTTTTCTTTCTTTTTATCTTTGGTTTTGGATTTGCTTTTCTTGAGATCCTGGGTCTCCTCCGAAGTCTCCTCCGGTGCCTCTTCCGGGAGCTCTTGTTGATCTTCTGTTTCAGGGATCATTTCGAGTTCAGGCTGCTCGATAGGTGCCTGTTCTTCGCGTAACCGTTCCTGTTCAAGAGAGATACTGGGATCAAGCGTTGGCAGCTCCATCAAAGGTTTGATAAACTGCGTTTCAAAATCCGTATAGGCATCCTGGAACTGCTGGCTGGAAGCGGCGGAAAGTTTTTTCTTGTACCCGTGCGTATCAAAATACGAGATATCACTTCTGGTTCGAATCACATGGACAGCAATATTCGAACAATGGCCGGCGATTCTTTCAACACTATTAAGATATTCTACAAAAGAGATACCAGCCTGAATAGAACACTGACCTTCATTCAAACGTTCGATATATTTGGAATTCATGAGTTCCTTCATAGAGTGAATCGCTTCGTTGAGCGGTTCAATCATACGGGCAGATGCAATGTCGTGTGTTCGGAATGAAGAAACGGTTATATCCAGAATGTGCTGAATGGCTTTATTCATGACAAAAATCTCTTCAAGACAAACCGGAGTAAAGGTAATGGCATTCTCCTGATTGAAGGTGATCATCTCATAAATATTGATACAGTAATCCCCCATTCGTTCAAAATCTCCGACAGTCCGTAGGATCTCGCCGGTTTCGAGGTTGCCCTGGTTGGCTAGTGCACGTGTATTGATTTTGACCAGATAGTCACTAATTTTAGATTCTGCTTTATCCAGGAACTGTTCATTACGTTCCATCAGATCAATTTTCGATGCATCAAAATTTTTGAAGAAATCAGATACGATCCCAAAGTTTTCAAGAACAGCATCACCCATTTTGGCAGTAACACGTTTGGCTGCATCCTGTGCAACGGAAGGTGTCTTTAACAGCAGCTCATCCAGCTCATCCAGACGATGACGCTCATCCATCTGATCGGGAGAATCCTTGATGACTTTCTGCGAAAGAGCAGCAATCATGTTGGAGAATGGGAGCAGAAGAAAAGCAGTAATAATATTAAACAGAGAATGGAAATCTGCGACATTACCTCGATTCAGCGGATTCTCCCAGAAGGGGATTCCGATGATCGAGTTGTAGAGATAGATTGCTCCACCTACCAAGATGACACCGAGCACATTAAACAGAACATGAATGAAGGACAAGCGCTTGGAATCTTTTGAAGCACCAATGCTGCCCAGAATAACCGGAAAGCATTTGCCAATGTTCTGACCTAGGATGATTGGGATCGCCATAGCCCAGGATACAGCGCCGGTGGAGGATAGAGCCTGCAGAATACCGACGGAAGCAGAAGAGCTTTGGATGATCATGGTCAGAACCGCACCAACCAGAATACCCAGAAGCGGATTTTCAAACAGGAAAAAGATCTTTTGGAAATTGGGATCATTTCGTAATGGAGAAATAGATGATTCCATTGTAGACATACCGATAAAAAGAATGCCGAGGCCCAGAAGAACGGAAGCTATGCTGTTCAGACGTTTCTTACGGCTTTTAATGAAAACAAGAACGACAACACCGTAAGCAACAAAAAGCGGAGCCATGGAAGAAGGCTTCAGCATAGTTAGGAAAATACTCTGTTCACCGATATCGCCCAAACGTAGAATCTGACCGGTAATCGTGGAACCTATGTTAGACCCAAAGACAACAGGAATTGCTGAAGACAGATTCATTATACCGGCATTAACAAAACCAAGGCACATAATGGCTGTAGCAGCAGAACTTTGGATAATCGCTGTTACTGCCGTTCCCAGTGCAAGGCCTTTCAATTTGTTGCTGGTCAGTTTCTGCAGAATTCTTTCAAGACTTGCACCTGCAGCATTCTTTAAACCATCACCCATCAAGTTCATTCCATACAAGAACAAACCGATACCACCAAGTAAAGATAAAATAGTCGTTAAGCCCATATGATCCTCAATCTGAAATGTATTTACATACATAATAATTATATCATAGAGGCAGAATGAATAAAAGAAATGAAATTTGAATGAATGAAAAATAACTCTTGACTTTTGGTAATAGAAATGGTAATATACCATCTGTTACGGCTTTCACGAAAGAATGTTGTAACATCTGGGTGTAGCTCAGTTTGGTAGAGCGCTTGAATGGGGTTCAAGAGGCCGCAGGTTCAACTCCTGTCACCCAGACATCGATCATGAAAATGATCGAAGCGATGAATGAATCGCTTTTGAACTTTGAAAATCGAACAGTATAACATCATCTAATAAGGATGAGAACCTCATCTAAGGATGAGGTGAAAGGTAAAAGATTTTACCAGTCAATTCTTTACAAACAAAAATTTTGGATGAACGAGACGAAAAGTCGGAGTTCAACCGAGCAAATCAAACATTAATCAAAGAGTTTGATCCTGGCTCAGGATGAACG
>JAFOIR010000191.1 GCA_017420625.1 Bacillota bacterium | reverse complement strand
CGACCGGAAAAAACTTGCGACACTGTTCTTTGAACCGTCGACCCGTACAAGAATGAGTTTTGAAGCGGCCATGTATGAACTGGGCGGTCATGTCATCTCCATGTCCAGTGCTGCTTCCTCCAGTGCAGCCAAGGGTGAGAGCGTCGCGGATACAGCCAAGACTGTCAGCTGTTATGCAGACATCATTGCGATGCGCCATCCCAAAGAGGGTGCCGCACTGGTCGCAGCGACCAATGCTTCCATTCCGGTCATCAATGCCGGCGACGGCGGACACTGCCATCCCACCCAGACCATGGCTGATCTTTTGACGATCTATCGGGAAAAAGGCCGGTTCGATAACCTGACGATCGGTGTTTGCGGCGACCTGAAGTTCGGCCGGACCGTCCATTCACTGGTCGGTGCAATGTCCCGTTATCCGGGCAACCGGTTTGTCCTTATTTCACCGGAAGAACTGAAGCTGCCGAGCTATGTCAAGCAGGAACATCTGAAAGCCAAGTCGATTCCTTATGAGCAGACGACAGATCTTGAAAAAGCTCTTCCCAAACTGGATATTCTGTATATGACCCGTGTACAGCGCGAGCGTTTCTTCAATGAGGAAGATTACCTGCGCCTGAAGGACAGCTATATCCTGACCAAGGAAAAGATGAAGCTGGCACCACAAAACATGATCGTCATGCATCCGCTTCCCCGCGTGAACGAGATCAGTGTAGCGGTAGATGATGATCCGAGAGCAGCTTACTTCAAACAGGTCCTGAACGGAAAATACATGCGGATGGCGCTCATCCTGAAGATGCTGGGCATCCACGTAGCGAAATAAGCATAAGGAGGATAAACCATGAATATTGATTCGATTCAGAATGGGATCGTCATCGATCATATTACAGCCGGCAAAGGGATGAAGCTGTATACGCTCCTGGGTCTTGATCAGACTGATCTTTCCGTCGCGATGATCCGCAACGTTCACAGCAACAAGATGGGCAGGAAGGACATCATCAAGATCGATGCCGACATGAACGTCAACCTGGATGTGATCGGCTATGTCGATCCCGGTGCCACTGCCAACATCATCCGTGACGGCGTGCTTGTAGAAAAACGTACGATTGGTCAGCCGGAGCTTTTAACGGATGTTATCCGCTGCAAGAATCCTCGCTGCATCACCTCCACCGAGCAGGAGCTCAAGCACATCTTCCGCAGAAGCGGTAGCAAAGACGGCGCAGTCTACCGCTGCATTTACTGCGAAACAAAAGCTGAATAAAAAGAACTGAAAACGAAAAACCGTCGAGGGCTTTGAACCTTCGACGGTTTTGTTATTTCCGGACTTCTTCGTCTGCCTGATATTTTACAAGGAATATAAGAATATCATCAGCGGCATGGTGACGAGTGCGACAACGGTCGTTGCCATGTTGATGGCGCTGGCATATTCCGGTGTTTTATCATGCAGCTGTGCGATCTGGACGACCGTCGTAGCAGACGGGGTGATCGTTGCAAGCAAGGTGATCAGCATCAGTGTTTTGCCTTCCGGGTGGAGCAGATAGAGAGGCGTGAATTTGAGAATAACGAGCACAAGCGCAGGGAGGATCACCATCTTAAGCGCAATGATCAGATAAATGCGGCCATTTGAGAAGACCTTTTTATAATCGACGGCAGCCAGCAGCATGCCAAGCATGATCATGCTCACCGGGCCCAGACAAGCGGAAAATGAACTGAGTGTGCTGCTGATCAGCGGCGGAAGCTTGATCCGGGTGAGAAAGAGTACAACACCAATGACGATCGCAATTACATTCGGATTGGTCAGAATCTTTTTGATCTGAACTTTGGGTTTTTCCTCAATGAGAATATTGCCGTAGGTCCAGATGAGGATCATCTGGAATGACATGTAGGTACTGGCGTATATGACCCATTCCTCACCCATCGCTGCAGTAATCAGCGGAATGACCAGATTGCCGGCGTTCGAATACATAATTGAACTCATTTCAACACCGGTCAGATGGAGCGGTTTTTTCAGCAGACGAACCAAAATCAGAATACCGATCTGAATGGCGATACCCACCCAGAGAGAAAGGAGAAAACCTTCTCTGATTTCCGGGGTATAGTCGATCTGAAATGCATAGACCATAGCGGCCGGTACAATGATATAAACAAGAATATTGGAGACAGGTTTACTGTCCTCAGAACGAACGATTTTCAGCTTCACCAGTAAAAAGCCAAGCGCCATCATCAGGAACAGCGCGAAGACCTGTCTGGTAAGTGCGATTGTCATTATATAACCCTCCAGAACGGAGATTAACCGTTTTTTATTGCTGTTCTATTATACGCGGGATGACTTACGGTGTCAAAAGGTTTTCGGGAAAAGTGCTTGATTAACCCATATTTTGCAGGTATAGTGAACGTATCAGGAATACATGACGGGAGGATGGGTGAATCTATGGAAAACCTCCATTTAATCGGGAACGCGCATCTGGATCCGGTTTGGTTATGGCGATGGCCGGAAGGTGCTGCAGAGATCAAAGCGACATTTCTTTCTGCGCTGGAACGGATGGAAGAAACGCCTGGATATCTCTTTACCGCTGGTGCAGTCCGGTACTATGAATGGGTACATGAAAATGAACCGGCATTGTTTTCCAGAATTGAAGAAAAAGTCCGGGAAGGCCGCTGGGTACCGGTCGGCGGATGGTGGGTACAGCCAGACTGCAATCTGCCTGCCGGGGAATCTTTTGCCCGTCACACATTATTGGGACAGGCTTTTCTGAAACAGTTTTTGAACCATCCCGCGAAAGTCGGGTATAATGTGGACTCCTTCGGACATAATGCCGGTATTCCGCAGCTTCTTACAGAAAGCGGAATGAAATATTATGTTATGATGCGGCCTGGTGAGCATGAAAAGCATCTTCCTACGGTGTTCTGGTGGGAAAGCCCGGATGGCAGCCGGGTGTTGACACAACGAATCATGGCAGAATACTCCAGTGGAATGGATGGAAAGAATCTCCCAAAGAAGATCGATCAGATCCGCAGTGAAAGCAATCGCCTGGATCTTCCGCTGATGGTCTTCTACGGTGTGGGTAATCATGGCGGCGGACCAACCCATGCAACACTGGAAAAGCTTCGGGAGATGATGAAGGAAGATACGTTCCTTCTTTTTTCCGACCCGGAAAAATATTTTGCTGAACTGGAAAAGTACGGAGATCGGATTCCGGTGATCAGGGGCGATCTGCAGCATCACGCCAGCGGATGTTATTCGACGGACGGACCAGGAAAACAGGCTCACAAACATGCAGAAGCCGAACTGGTGGATGCCGAAAAAATGATGACTGTCGCAGCAAAAAAGCTGAATCTGCCATACGAAAAGGAATCCTTCCATCAGGCCTGGAAAACCCTGCTCTTTAATGAATTTCATGATATCATGGGCGGATGCAGTCTTCGTGAAGCCCTGGAAGATATGCATCAGGAGCTGGGTGGCGTGAGGATGATCGCTCGGGACAACCTCAATAAAGCTCTGCAGAAGATCGCTTTTCATGTGGATACGGAGAACGGAAAACCTTACTCGCTGAGCAGAGAGTTTGACTGGAATAAATGGGAAACTGCGGCAGGCGGTGCGCCGGTCATTGTTTTCAATACTCTTTCCTGGCCGGTCAAAGCGCCGGTTCAGGTTTATAACACAGCTTCCCGAGTGGAGGATGAGAAGGGGTCGGCCGTTCCGATACAGCAGGTTCGCGCTTCCAGGACTACGAGCGAAAAGCAGGATACGATCTTTCTGGCGGATGTGCCGGCGATGGGCTATCGTTTATACCGGGTAGGACGGTATCTGCCGGAAATGGAAGGGTTGGAATCGGATCTTTCAGGCGGAGAGGACTTTATTGAGAATGCGTTTTTCCGGATCCATACAGAAAATGGATTGATCGATGAGATCATCGATAAAAGGATTGGACGGAATATTCTGAAAGCAGCGATCACGCTGAAAGTGATCGACTGCTCGGCGGCGGATACCTGGGCGCATGGGATCTTCACGTTTCATGAGGAGAGAGGTTCATTCCAAGGCCTGTCTTCCCGCGTCATTGAAGCCGGTCCGGTTCGTGCGGGCATTTGCCTGGACTCAGTCTATGGTGCATCCAGGCTGCGGCTGATCATCAGCCTTCTTCCGGGAGAAGCAAAGATTCACTTTTCTGCCAGACTTCTCTGGGTGGAAGAGCAGGCAATGGCAAAGCTTTCTTTCCCGCTGGATCTGGAAGCAACGACAGCTTCCTTTGAACAGGCATATTCAGTCATAGAGAAAACACCATCGGGAAAGGAACAGCCCGCCCAGATGTGGGCAGGCATAAGCGGTCTTCTGGATGATGGTTCCACTTATAGTGCTGCATTGGCAAATGACAGCCGGTACAGTTATGAGGCGGATGGCAGTGAACTTCGGCTGACTTTAGCCCGGTCCGCTGCTTATGCGGATCATGCCGGGCCTAAGGTAAGGGATGAATTCTCGGAGTGCATGGATCTTGGAGAACATCGGATCAAGATGGTACTCATACCGCAGCAGGGAGACCTGATCTGTACTAAGACCGATCAGGCTGCACAGGAACTGATCCATCCATTGATGCCGATCCTGGAGACTTATCATCCAGGGGAGCTTCCGAAGACCGACTCATTTGCTTCGGCAGACAAGCCGGTTCGGATCACCGCACTGAAGCAGGCAGAGGATGGAAACGGCGTGATCGTGCGGCTGTGGAACCCGCTACCGGAAAAAGTACATTTTAATGTAAATGTCGGGTATCTGGGCGTTTCGTTCCAGGGAGAACTCGGTAGTTATAAGATTGGAAGTTATCGAATTACCAGCGAGCACAAAGTGGTTCCGGTCAATCTGATGGAAGAGGATAAAGATAATGACAAGATATGAAGGAGTACCGGAAAGATTACGGACAGCCTTTGATCAGGCTGTTTCAATGATCGAAGCATCTTTTCTAGGCGGCGGAAAACTGCTGATCTGTGGGAATGGCGGCTCCTGTGCGGATGCAGAGCACATCGCAGCTGAGCTGATGAAAGGATTTCATTTGAAGCGACCGGTTGCAGCTCAGCTCTTCCCGAATGGTGTTCCGGATCCGGTGCTGAATGATCTTCAGGGTGCGCTTCCGGCGATCCCGCTTTCGGGAAACGGTCCTCTGACAACTGCGGTAATCAACGATACCCATGCAGATCTGATCTATGCGCAGCAGGTGATAGGACTTGGAAAAGAAGGAGATGTACTGCTGTGTATTTCGACTTCAGGCAATGCCAGAGATTGCTGCCTTGCTGCTATCGTAGCCGGACAGATGAAGGTCAAAGTGATTTCACTCACCGGAGAGACCGGAGGAAAACTGGCGGAGCTGTCTGACTGTCTTTTGAATGTACCGGAGTTAAAAACCGATAAGGTGCAGGAACTGCATCTGCCGCTTTATCATGCACTGTGCGCACAGCTGGAAGAGGTATTCTTCGGAGGAAGATCATGAAACAATATTTAGGTCTGGAGATCGGAGGAACGAAGACCAGCGTATGGCTTGGTGAAACAAATAAAAGCGGAATCTGTCTTCTGGGGCATCGGATCTTTCCGACTCCGCCGGATCCGAAGGATTGCCTGCCTCAGATGAAAGAGGCAGGAGATGATCTTTTAAAAGCATTCCCGGGTGAGCTTTGTGCTATCGGAATCAGCTGCGGAAGTCCGCTGGATTCAAAATACGGGATCATTCAGACTCCGCCCAATCTTCCTCTTTGGCAGGATGTTGCGATCACCGACTGGGCTTACAGGACATGGGGCGTACCGGCCTATCTGCAGAACGATGCAGATGCCTGCGCTCTGGCTGAATGGCAGTACGGCGCAGGAAAAGGTACCCGGAACATGATTTTTCTGACTTGCGGTACCGGTTTCGGCGCGGGTCTCATCCTGAATGGCCAGCTGTATTCGGGAAGTATTGGAATGGGCGGAGAGATCGGTCATGTTCGTCTGGCTGATCAGGGACCGGTCGGATATGGAAAACGCGGCTCTGCGGAAGGATTCTGCTCAGGCGGCGGAATCCGCCAGATCGCAGAGACTTATGTACGGGAAGCGCTGCAGGCTGGAGAAAAACCTGCATGGGCGGAGAAAGACTTTTCTGCCAAAGATGTCGCGCTGGCGGCGAAAAACGGTGATCCGACAGCTATCCGTGTATGGGAAGAGGCAGGATACTGGCTTGGACGGGCTGTTTCGATCCTGGTGGATCTGTTAAATCCGGAGAAGATCGTCCTTGGTTCGATCTATCAGCGAAGCGGAGACCTGATGAAGCCAGCAATGGAAAAGGTGCTGAAAGCAGAATGCCTTCCGGCGAATCTGTCAGCCTGTGAGATCACTGCCTGTGCACTGGGAGAAGAGATGGGCGGCTACGGCTGTATGGCGATCGCAGAGATATTCGGAAGATAAAATGAGAAAAGAATTGATCGAAGAACTCGAGGCATATGTACCATTCAATGAGCAGGAAGAAAAAGATCGAAGCGAGATCCTGAGACTGTTGAAAACAACAGACAACCTTTTTCTGCGGGAGAATCTGATCTGTCATATGACAGCTTCTGCATGGGTCATCAATCGGACGAGAGATAAAGTTCTGATGGTCTATCATAATCTCTATCGATCCTGGTCCTGGCTTGGCGGACATGCAGATGGCAAAGAGGATCTGCTGGAAGTAGCTTTGCGGGAAGTGCGGGAGGAGAGCGGTGTTTCTCATGTCAAACCGGTCTCAGAAAAGATCTTTTCTGTGGAGACGATCCATGTCGAAGGGCATGAAAAAAGAAATCAGTATGTTCCCTCACACCTGCATTTAAACATTACTTATCTGGTGGAAGCGGACGATACAGATCTATTGAAAATAAAGGAAGATGAAAACAGTAATGTCGCCTGGTTTGGTCTGGATGAGGCGCTGGAAAGATCTTCCGAACCCTGGATGGTGGAAAGAATCTACCAGAAACTGAATGATAAGCTCCGGGCATTGTAAAAAAAGGCTGTAGTAAAATTGATGAAGCTTTTGCAGCGATTCATAGGGAAACAAGTCCTATGATAGGTCCCCATAGGAGCCCGTTGGGGAAGATAGCTTATGAAACTGTTCCACCACCCAAAATTCCCTACGATTTCTGGATAAGATATCAACTGGAAAAACTATCTTATCCAGGGATTGGAAAGGATTCTCTGCGGAGAGATCTCCCCGCCCAGGCGCTGCTTTCATCCAGCTATTTCCCTGGATAAGATAGAAGTCAAAAGTCCATGCCGGCCCAGGAATTGGAAGAGATAGTCTGGCAACTAATTCAGCCGCCCAGAAAATCAAAAAAGTACTGGGCGGCGACGTGTGAAAACAAAGAATCCGCCCCAACGACTTGGAGCGGATTCTGAAAAAGCTGATTTTTAGCTTATTTTGTAAAATTTGGGGTTGTATTTGCTGCAGCCCCTTTGTTTTTTGGGGAGTGCAATAGGCGCATGCTTGATCAGTCGATTTTCTGAACAGCCAGTGTTGCGGCTACACCGTTGATATCCCAGTCTTTCGTATAGAAGGAATCATCAGCGGAAGAGACGATCTCATCGCAGAGGGTGTCTGCTTTGATCTGAGCTTCGTTGGCGGCAAGAATCGGTGAAAGCTTCTTGTTCTCTGCCAGATAGATACGGATGTGATCCGTCACTTCGAATCCGGCTTCCTTACGCATGGTCTGCAGTTTGCTGGTCAGCTCATTGACAAAGCCTTCTTCGATCAGTTCCGGTGTGAGATTCGTATCCAGCGCAACGGTGACAGCTCCTTCGCTCTGTGCGACGAAACCGGGTACCTGGCTCATCTCAGAGAGAACATCAGCCTCAAAAAGTTCGACGATCTGGCCGTCAAAGTCGAAGCGGAGCGCTTCACCGGAAGTAAGAGTCTTATAAGCAGCCTGACCGTCTTCGATGCTGGAAAGCGCCTGACGGATCCTGCCGAGCAGTTTGCCGTATTTCGGACCGACGGTGCGAAGCTGAGGCTTGAAGGTATAGCTCACAAACTTGCTGGCATCGGCAGTGAATTCAACTTTCTTGATATTCAGCTCATCGGCGATGATCTCAGCAAAGTAGTCTTCCAGCGCTTCCGGCGCCTGGACGAACATCTTGGAAAGCGGCTGACGATTCTTGATATTGGAGAGGTTGCGGGCGGCACGGCCAAGGGTCGTAACAGACAGAACTTCTTCCATGGAATTTTCCAGATCCTTATCGATCCATGCTTCGTTGACAGTCGGATAATCACACAGATGGATGCTCTTCGGCGCGGAAGGATCCACACCAACAACCAGGTTGCGGTAGATATCTTCCGTCATGAACGGGATCATGGGAGCGGCAGCCTTGCAAATCGTGACCAGTGCAGTGTAAAGGGTCATGTAGGCATTGATCTTATCCTGTTCCATGCCTTTTGCCCAGTAGCGTTCACGGCCGCGGCGCACATACCAGTTCGACAGATCATCAACAAAGCTCTGCAGTTCACGGGCAGCTTCAGGGATCATATAGTTTCCAAGATCATAATCGACTGCCTTGACGACAGAATTGAGCTTGGAGAGGATCCACTTGTCCATAACGGACAGCTTGTCGTATTCCAGCGTATATTTGGTTGGATCAAACTGATCGATCTCGGCATAGAGAACATAGAAAGCATAGGTGTTCCATAAAGGACGCAGGAACTTTCTCTGGGATTCGATGACGGCCTTGTCGTGGAAACGGTTCGGCAGCCAGGGAGCAGAGTTGATATAGAAATACCAGCGGATCGCGTCAGCACCGTATTTGCCCAGCGCTTCCAT
>JAFOIR010000190.1 GCA_017420625.1 Bacillota bacterium | reverse complement strand
TAAGTCGGGGTAGTTCACCTGGAGATGCTGCAGATGATCAATGGGCTAAGCTAAATCGGTGCTCTATTGTTTGGCCAGCAAGCGTGCTTCTTCATCCTGCGCATGTTTCAGGCCGGTATCTTCGGTGAGACTCCATTCGTTTTCCAATAGATCGATGATCCGGTCATAGGTTTCAGCTGCCTTTGAGTAATCACCCGTGATCTCATAGATGTCAGCAATCGCCATCAGCTCATCCGAAAATCTTGGGCGTCTGGTCTCTTTTTCAAAGGACTGCTTATAGAGACCGATCGCTTTCTGATAATCGCTTTTTTTTGCGTAATACTGTGCAGTTTCGAAAAGGCAGGCAGAGTCTTCTGAATGTGCTGCCGCCAGATCTTCCATGATCCCATCCGCTGTTTTTTCATCAAATCGGGCCAGTGCAATATAGGCGCGGTAAACCTGAACCATGACAGGCCTTGCATCCGGAAGATGGCTGGCCCGCTCCAGATATCTATCTGCCTCATCCGCACGATGATCTGCGAGCAGGTTATCCAACAGATACAGATATGGCAGACGAACCTCCGGGTTTGCTTCGACGATTTCACGCCAGAAATCAATGGCTTTTGTGTGGTTATTCATGTTCCAGTCCCAGGTTGCATGACCTTCCGCCCGATCCAGAACCCACTGGCAGTCCTTTGTCCCGGGATCCATCCGGATGACCTCTTTGGCGTATCCGGCTGCTTTTTTCGCGCAGGAATTCATGCGGTGCCAGTACAGGTAGGCCATGAGACTCCTTGCTCGCTGTTTGTTTTGCTCGTCGTCAAGTTGGGCCTTCAGAAAATCCTCGTATTCCCGGAAGAGATCCTGCGGGAGATCCTCTGTAATATCCAGGCTGTTTTCAATACGGTTCAGTCTCTGATCTGCCGTCAGATCAAAAAGATCGTCGATGGTGATTCCAAAGACCTCTGCGAGCATAGGCAGCTGAGTGATATCCGGCATGGTGGCAGCGTTCTCCCATTTGGAGACCGCCTGAGGTCCAACACCCAGTTTTTCGGCGAGCTGATCCTGCGTCAGTCCTGCTTTGAAACGAAGTTGTCTGATTTTCTTTCCGAGTTCCATATATTTTACCTCCATGTGAGCTCTTGTTTTGATAAGCCTATTGTAGAGTATTTTCACAGTTCATTCAATAACCTGGACGGATAGTCCGCTTGCCTGCCAGGAGAGTCAGATAGGGGATAGTTACAAAAAGGTGCGTACTTGTACTGCCTTCTGCAAGTGCATATAATGAGAGTATAAGAAACAACAAGTAAAACCGTCAGACCGCAGGGAGGGAAAAGAATGGAACTGATTGATATCATCAGAAACAGAAGATCGATCCGCAAATACTCGAATCAGAAAATAGACCGGGAGACGTTAACAACGATTGCCGAAGCCGGACTGTTTGCGCCTAATGCCGGAGGCAGGCAAGGGACCAAGATCATCATGCTGGATGATGCTGAGCTGATTGAAAACATCGGTGTTGTCAATGCAGGCTGTGAGAACCGGAACTGGAACATGGGCGTATCCAGTGATCAACCATCGATCATTGATGATAAGAATATCAAAAGCGGATTCTATGGCGCTCAGGCACTGGCGATGGTCTGTATCAAAAGATCTTCGAAAGCAGCAGTAAACGCGATCGGAACAGCCTTTGTCTGTGCAGAAAACATGGTCCTGGAAGCATTTGACCTTGGCGTTTCCAGTGTTATTGTAGGCCGAGCAGAAGCGACGTTTGATCGTCCAGAGATGAGCGGTATGCTTGATAAACTGGGACTTGACCCGGAGTATATGCCCATTGTATTTGTGTGCCTTGGTTATATCGAAGGGCCATATCCAAAGATAAAGCCTCGCAACGAGGGAAGACTGATCATGTATCCGTGAAGGGAGAGGAAAGAAATTGAATCAAACAGAAAAAAGACAGTATCTGATTCAGACGCTGTTAAGTGAAAATCCTCAGTATAAGGACATTGCGATTCCTGTGAGTGAAATGGAGCAGAAGAGACTTCTTCGCAGTCTCTTCAATATTCGCTTGCCGGGTGTGATCGGTAAAGATTTTCTTAAAGTGCAGGATGAATATCTGCAGGAAGAAACAAAAGAAAAGGGCATCACAAATCTTTCAGATCTGACGCCGATAGAAAAAGGAATCTATCTGTGGCAGGGAGATATCACGAGTCTTGCCTGTGATGCGATCGTCAATGCTGCCAATTCCGGTATGACCGGCTGCTATCAGCCCTGCCACAACTGTATTGACAACTGTATCCATACCTATGCTGGAATACAGCTTCGAAATGCCTGCGCTGAGATCATGGAACATCAGGGCTATCCGGAACCTACCGGTCATGCCAAGATCACGCCGGCTTATAATCTTCCCTGTCGATACGTGATCCATACCGTTGGGCCGATCGTGCAGGGAAGGCTGACAGAAAGACATGAGCAGCTGCTGGCTTCCTGTTATCGATCCTGTCTTGAGGCAGCAGAGGAGAATGGCTTAAAGAGCATTGCCTTCTGCTGCATATCCACGGGTGTTTTTGGCTTTCCTCAGAATCGGGCGGCTGAGATCGCTGTTAAGACAGTGAGAGAGTATCAGGCAGAAACGAAAAATGAACTCGAGGTGATTTTCAATGTTTTCAAGGATGTCGATTACGCAATCTACCGGAACTTACTCGGATAATTTCGAAAAACTGAAAGAAGCTCTCCAAAATGCCGATGCGGTGGTCATTGGTGCAGGAGCAGGTCTGTCTACTTCAGCGGGTTTTGTCTATAACGGTGAACGGTTTCAGAAATATTTTTCCGTTTTTGCAGCAAAATATGGTTTTCAGGATATGTATTCCGGCGGATTCTATCCCTACAGTACAAAAGAAGAGTTCTGGGCTTACTGGAGCCGGTATATCTGGGTCAACCGATACATGGATGCACCTAAACCAGTTTATGATGACCTCTTTCAGCTAGTCAAGGATAAGGATTACTTTGTGATCACCACCAATGTGGATCATTGTTTTCAGAAGGTGGGCTTTGATAAGAAGCGTCTGTTCTATACACAGGGTGATTACGGGCTTTTTCAATGCAGCGAGCCATGTCACAGCAAGACTTATGATAACGAGGAGATCATCCGGGCAATGGTGCTTCTGCAGGGATGGGAGATCGATGAGAATAACGACCTGATCCTTCCGGAAGGAGGAACGGCGGATATGAAAGTCCCATCCGAACTTTTGCCAACATGTCCAGTCTGTGGAAAGCCTATGACGATGAATCTTCGCTCTGACAACCGATTCGTTGAGGATGAAGGCTGGCACCTCGCAGCGGAGCGGTATGAGAATTTCCTGCGTACCAGAAGTGGAAAGATTCTATATCTGGAACTCGGAGTAGGGTATAATACACCGGTCATCATCAAATATCCTTTCTGGAAGATGACCGCCAAGAATCCGGATGCTGTCTATGCCTGTATCAACTTCGATGAAGCTCTCTGTCCAGAAGAGATCAGCAAGCAATCGATCTTAATCGATGGCGATATCGGTGATGTGATCAAAGCAATAAGATAAGAAAAAGAGCTAACTAAAATCAGTTAGCTCTTGTTTTTTCGTTCAGGTAGGTTGCCCTTACAGCTTTGTACAGGTGAAATCGTCGTACATCAGGCAGCTGTCGCCAAAGGTCAGCTTGAGCATGCCGCTCTTGCGGCCAAACTCGTTCTCTCCGATGGGATAGAGCCGGAAGCTCATCTCATCTCCGTCCTCGTCTATGGCCTTGGCGTAAAGCTCGTCGTCCTTCAGAAAGACTTCCTCGACGATGAAGTCAGCGTCTTCGGGATGCTCATATTTCCCGCAGAAGCTCTCCCACTTCGACTTGTCC
>JAFOIR010000189.1 GCA_017420625.1 Bacillota bacterium | reverse complement strand
CACTTTCAAGCAAAGTTTCCTTATATTCGGTTTCATGGGCAGCTTGATGGTAATTCTCGTCCTGTTCAAGATAAACTTTCTGATCTTTCTTCAGTTCGTCCGAAAGCATGCCCGTCTTCACAGTCTGAACTGTCAGGATCTCTTCAAGCTCCTCTTTTCGGTTTTGTTTTTCCCGGATCTCGGCAGAAAGCGAAGCCCAGCTTATTTTCGCTCCCTGGACCGTGCTTAGTCGTTTTCTGGCGTTCTCCTCTTCTGTTTCCAGTTCTTTCGCTTTGGCCTGCTTTTCTTCCTGCATTCTGCGGCTTTGAAGAAGCGAGGATGCAACCAGCTGCTGCTTCTTCAGCAGCTCTTCTTTTTTCTGATACTGCGGTTCCAGTTCTTTCAGAAGCGTAATGTTCTGTTTCTTTTTTTCATTTTCCTTCTCTTCCTCCGGAAGAGATTTCGCCTCTTCCCGAAGAGAGCTAAGATGATCCTTGATCTTCTGCTCTTCCATCAGGCGAAGTACCAGACCTTCTTCACCGGTCTTCACCTGTTGATCCAGCTCCATCATCTGCCGGTAAAACGGATCGACGATGCGGCGGGCTTTTTTCTGCGACTCGACCTTTTCCTGCAGAGAGCTGTAGATTTCCTTCTGATCTTCCAGCTTTTGGAAAGCAACTTTTGCGTCTTCCGCTTTCCTGAACTTCTGATCGATCTCTCTCGAAAGATTCAGTCTCTGACGAACAAGCTGCAGCTGCTGATCTTTTTCAATCGCTTCCTGCCTGTAATAATCGCCGGTGTCCTGCTGCTCACGGATCAGATCGACGAGGATCTTTTCCATTCCCTCCAGGTCAAACGCGCGGCCGGACGATCGGATCGATGTCTGAAGCGAGGCAAGATTTTCCTGGTAAATACTGTCGTTACTGCACTTAACGCCGCTGAAGTACTGAATCAGCGCACGTTCCTTTTCTTCTGCGTTTTTCTGTGCTTCGGAAGTTTGAACTTTCAGGATCTCACCCATCTGACGAAAGCCTTCCGTCCGGAAGATCTTCTGCAGGATACGCGTGCGATCCTCAGACGGCGCATTGAGGAGCTGATAAAATTCTCCCTGAGCGATCAGACAGATCTGTTTGAATTGATCGATATCGATCCGTAAAAGATCCTGTATGGCAGCTCCAACCTGCCGGACCTGCTCGATCGGCGGCGCATCCGGTGGATAAAGCACAGCTTTTTCCTGCTGTTTGACCAGACCTTCGCCTTTGACTTTCGGTCTTTCATAAGCCGGACTTCTCCGGATCCTGTATTCTTTTCCCTGATGTTCAAAAACAAGCTCGACATAGGTCTCGAGGCTTGGCGGAGCATAATCGCTTCGAAGGCTGTTCGTCTGGCGGTAAGCACCGCTCGCTTTGCCGTAAAGCGCAAAAGTGACGGCATCGAAGATCGTGGTCTTTCCGGCACCCGTCGTACCGGTGATCAGGAAGATCCCGTTTTTCTCAAACGTACGAAAATCCACATGGACCGTACCGGCATACGGTCCGAAGGCACAAAGGGTCAGCTCAATCGGTTTCATGGATCACCCCTGCCTTTCCGGCGCTGTCAAGCAGTATCGCCCATTCTTCTTCCGACGGCTCTCCCCCTGCGATCTTCCGGTAAAAATCCTTCAGAAGCTCCTCAGGACGCACGGCAAGATCCTCGGATGCAAAGGAAAACTCCATTGCCTCACGGGTATGGGAATTCTGATAATCCAGCTTCATGGTATGCGGATAGTAGGTCCGGATCTTCTGGATTGCGTCCGGAACGATCTCTTCATCCGTAAGCGTCACATACATGTAGTCCTCGGTGGCAAATTCAGCCTTCATCAGTTCCTGGAACGGACCTTTGATGTGGCGCATTTCCCGCCTTGGCACAAGCGGAACAAGTTCGATCGAGACTTTTCCTTTTTCTTCCAGGGTGACCAGTACAGCACTTTTCGCATGATCCATCTCACTCAGGCTGTATTTCAGAAGCGAGCCCGCATAGCGGACCTCTTCTCTTCCTACCTTCTGCGGCCGGTGGATATGTCCGAGCGCGACATAATCAAATTGATCAAAAGCACTCGAATCGATCTTTTCAATCGTTCCGACCGCTTCGGATGGTGTATTTTCTGATCCGGCAGTTTCCGGATCTTTGGATCCTCCGGTAACGAACTGATGGGCCAGCAGCACGTTTCGCTCCTTCGGATCGATCTTTCCGCAGGAGATGGCGGCTCTGACAGCCGCATCATAGGAAGATGTGTCGGCGTCCGGATGATAATGCCCTACCCGGGATGCCTTGACAAACGGCAGCATCCAGAAATGAATCTTTCCGAATGCATCCTCCAGCACTGCTTCCTTCAGTTCTCCCTCGTAGACACCGGTAATATAGACCTTCTGAGAAATGAACAGAGCACTTCCGTAGTTCAGCCGTTCGTCGGAATCGTGATTGCCGCTGATCACCAGGACGTATACACCGCTTTTGGAAAGGCGCGACAAGAAGCGGTCCAGCGTACGGACCGCTTCCTCCGGCGGGATACTTCGATCATAAACGTCTCCGCTGATCAGGACGGCATCGATGGATTTCTCCCGAACAATGCCTATAATCTGATCCAGCATATATTCCTGATCCCGGATCATCGGGAATTCATTGACCACCTTCCCGAGATGCAGATCAGCCAAATGTAAAAACTTCATCTTATGCAAGCGACCCCATGGGATCCCAGGGTTCCAGCATCTTCGGCTCTTCCTCGTAGGCAGCAAGGATCTTCTCCGACAGATACTTTTTGTTTACGACGACCTGGTACATATATTCATTGAACCAGTCATCACTCATGACATAGTAACCGTCCTTGCCGGGATCTTTTCCCCAGCTGTTCTCCACTCTCCAGCGGGTGGGATTGCCGTTCTCATCCAGGTTGACCCCCTGGAAGACCATGGCGTGGGTCATCAGACTGTGACCATAGTCCAGACGCTCAGCTTTGGTCATGGTAAATTCGGTATTGAAAAGATCTTCCCGATCAAAAAGAGCCGTATCCATCACACCCTGACTTCTTTCGGAGCTCTTGCCTACATCACAGCCGAACCAGACCGGATCGCCGTCTTTCATCTGTGCAATGGCTGCCTTCTTCAGCTCCTCGATGGGAAGATTGACATAGCGGACCTTGCGGCCTTCCTTCACATTGCCCAGGAACTTGACGCTGTAGCTGTGATAGTAGGGTTTGTCTTCCGTAGGCGCATTGATCAGGCTGATATAGTCATCCAGATTGAGTCCGACATATTTGTCGTAGAACTCTTTGGGTGTGAGGCCCTCATCCCGGATGAATTCCTTGTCCTTATTGCGGACTTCCAGCGTCACGGTTTTGGGCGGAACACCCAGACAAATGCAGAGGATCCGATAGATCGTCTCCATCTGTTCATCCTTCATGGCCCGAAGATCTTCCTCGGAAGCACCGTCTTTATAGGATTTTCTCAGACGGCAGGCATATTCCCGGAGTTTTTCCGTCATGATGGAAGTCATCTCACGGGTGGCAGAGGAGGAGAAAGTTTCCGGCATGGAAGCTTTCGGAACAACGCCGTATTTGGCAATCAGACTGCAGATCATATCCCACTGTCCGCCGTCGCCCAAGGGACTCGCAACAAGCCAGGCGATTAATCTTCCGCTGGTAGGTTCATCCAGGGTTTCCAGGATGTTCTCGAGGAAATAATTGGCTTTTTCCAGTTTGTCATAGAAAAGGGTATAAT
>JAFOIR010000188.1 GCA_017420625.1 Bacillota bacterium | reverse complement strand
GAGAAAGGAAGCGGGCTATGGCAAAGAAATCTTTATACCGGCGTTTTCTGCCGGCGATCATGATCCCTGTGGTCATTCTGATTTTGCTTGCCAATCTTGCCAGCTTCCTTATTTTATATTTCAACGAAAAGAAGGCGGCAGAAGCAGCTGCCGACATGAACCAGATCTATATCCGTGAGACAGATCAGAGCCTTCGGGCGATCAAGGAATACCTCTATCTGATGGGAAGAACGGATTCAGCCGTCACGGATATTCGTTCTGCCAATGACTGGACAAGGGTCAGCGGCGAGCGTGCCCTGAAAAGCCGACTGGAAAATGCGGTGGCGAATTTTACACTTTCAGATCTGGTGTTTGTCTATGACAGTGAAAGCGGCGAATATATTTATGCCTATGGACAGAACAGTCTTTCACGAGAACGCAGTGATATGAAAGCGTATCTGACAGGCCATGATCTTGCAGAGGAAGGCTGGCAGGTCGTACAGATTCAGAATAGACCGTTTCTTTTATGGGTCATGAAAAAGACAGCCAGTCCTACTTTCCTTGGTGTATGGATAAGACTTGAGGAAATCGTAGTACCGCTGCAGAAGCTCTCTACTGAAACTTCTTCCAGAACGATCGTCACAGACGACGATCTTCATCCGGCGACATATCTGGATTTTCTGGAAGAGGAACAGATCAGCCTGGAAGCGCAGCAGGAGCTGTATCATACCGGCCGCGGCAATCGATTTTCGGTTCAGGTAAATCAATCAGAAGAAGCTCCGTTTTATCTTTGCCTGGTGATGCAGAGGGCTTTATTCTCCGGCTTTGGCGGCTGGCTTGTTTTTTCGCTGATCGTTCTGTCTGTCCCTGCGGTCGTGCTTATTCCGGTGCTGCTTAAGCTGATTCGCTCTGATGTTTTGAAGCCGCTTCATACGATGGATGAGGCAATCGAACATATTCATGAGGGTGACATGGACTATCAGATCCCGGAGAAGGAAGATCCCCAGGAGTTTACACGCGTCTACGATGCGTTCAATGAGATGACAAGGGATCTGAAGAAGGCCAGGATCCAGGCTTATGAAGATATCATCGAAAAGCAGAAACTGAGACTGAGATATCTGCAGATGCAGATCCGGCCACATTTCTTTATGAACGCGCTGACGACGGTTTCCAACTTTTCCCGACTTGGAAAGCAGGGCGAGCTGGATCAGTTCATCGGTTATCTGGCCCGATATCTTCGCTATATGTTTCGTTCCAATCTGACCCTGGTACCGCTCAGAGACGAGATCCGGCATATCGAGACCTATCTTTCCATGCAGGAACTGCAGTTCTCAGGAACCCTTTCGCATGAGTTTGACATTTCAGAGGAAGCGCTGGAAGTTATGATTCCGCCGTTTACGGTGAACAACTTTGCGGAAAACGTTGTTAAGCATGCCATGGCCGATCAGGATCATGTGACCTTGTATGTGCGGGCCCGGGTGGCGGAAGATGGAGCCTCCGGTGAAGTCGTTCACATCATTGTGGAAGACAATGGAAAAGGGCTTTCCGAGGATGCTCTTCATCAGCTGAATGATCCTGATTATGAGCCTAAAGATGGCCAGAGTATCGGGATCTGGAATACCAGACAAACATTAAAACTGTTATTTTCTGATGCCAGTGTGACTGTTTCCTCGTCCGAGCTCGGCGGGGCGAAAGTAGAGATTGTGATTCCGGTCCTGGAAAGTGAAGAGTGGTATGAAGATTCTGTTTTTTGATGATGACAAGACGACAGTAGATATGCTGATGCATACGATCGACTGGGGAAAGCTTGGGTTTGACCAGATCACCGCAGTCTACACGGTCCATCAGGCAAAGGCTGCGATCGAAGAAAGCGGTCCGCCGGACATTATGATCTGTGATATCGAAGCACCGGGAGAGACAGGAATCGATCTGCTTCGATGGGTCAGACAAAAAGGGTATTTCACAGAAAATATCTTTTTGACGAATTACGAATCCTTTGCCTTTGCCAGCGAGGCGATGAAACTCGAATGTATGGAATATATCCTGAAAATGTCGCCTGTCTCGGAAATCGAGGAGGCAGTCCAAAGAAGTCTGAAACGACGGAAACTTCGGGAAAGACTGATGGAAGTGCAGAAACAGGAACCATCCGGCTTACAGGAGAATCTGCCCTCCCTCATGGAAGAGATCAAAAGCTACATCGACCAGCATTTTACCGAAAGGATCTCCCGGACAGAGCTGGCAGCCCGGTTCTATATCAGCCGGGATCACCTCTCCCACATCTTCCGCGCCAGCTTTGGTATGACGATTCCGGAGTATGTCAATCAGCTTAGAATCGGAAGAGCGATGGAGGAACTGGAGAAAGGATATGCTGTGGCAGAGGCTGCAGAGAAAGCAGGATTTGATAACCTTTCCTACTTTTCGACTGTTTTTAAAAAGCAAATCGGTCTTTCACCGACTGACTATCAGAAATCAAGCAGAAAAGTGAAAGACCCGCACAAAAAATAAAAAGCGAAGGACTTCTTCGTGCGTTACAATGAACTTAAGTCCGCGGTATCAGACCGCATCAGACTAAACATCCATCCTGAAGGAGGATCTATCATGAAACGCACAAAGAAGTCCCTTTTTGTCCGACTTTTCGCGCTGGTTCTTGCGGTAGTCCTGGTTCTTTCCGGCTGTACCGGGGGAGAAAAGAAATCGGATGAAGTCGAAAAACTCAAGTTTGAAATGTTTGCATGGGGCGAAACGCCCGATGAAGAAATGGTCGAAGAAGCGCTGAACGCGATCACCCGTGAAAAGATCGGAGTAGAGGTCGATATAGAATTTCATAATGTTGCCAACTACTCTGAACAGATCGGTCTGAAGATGGCTGGTGATGAAGAGATGGATCTGCTGGCGATTATCGGTGATACTCCGAATATGGTACGCCAGGGTGAACTGATGCCGATCGATGATCTCCTGGATCAGTACGGAAAGGATATCAAAGAGATCTGCGGTGAATTCCTGTATTATGGAACCATTGACGGAAAGAACTACGGTGTCCCGGTCATGAACAACAAAAAGTACATAGGGAGCCTGAACTGCCGTAAGGATATAATAGATGAACTGGGCATTGATCCGGCTTCCATGATGACACTGGACGGTATCACAGCTGCCTTTGAAAAAGTCTATGCTGCTTACCCTGAAATGACGATGATCGCCCCTGACTCTGAAGGCATCTTCTATGGATATTACGGCATCGATTCAGAACATGTACAGCACCTCGATTATATCATCGGTTATTACCTGGCGATCATGAACGATGAGCCGATCGTCAGAAATGTCTACGAAACGGAATACTATCGCAGAGAGCTGGAATATGTTCGTGACTGGTATCTGAAAGGATATGTAGACAAGGATGCAGCGGCTTCCAGTGAAGTGGGAAGCCTCGCTTACTACGACGGAAATCTGTTCAGTTATATCAACATGCAGAACGTATACAGCGATAAAGTTGAACCCGTCGTACATCTCGGCCTGACTGCCATCACCTATCCCACCTATTCGATCCCCATCAGTAAAGATGTCGTTTCTTCCGTGGATACACTGGGCGTTGGCATCAGTTCCAACAGCAAACATCCGGAAGCAGCAATGAAGTGGATCAACCTTCTGTTCACGGATCAGGAGATGGCGACCACTCTGGGCTTTGGTGTGAAAGGTCATCACTGGGATCTCAACGAAAAAGGGCTGGCGGAATATTGTGAGGGAATCGAACCCGGCAACTCCGGATGGGAAACTGGTTTCAACTGGTCCATGGGCAATACCGGTGCAAGCTACGTCTTTGCCACTGTTTCCGATGATCCGGATTATAATAAGAAACAGATTGAAATGAACGATACCGCTGAGCGTTCTATCGCTTACGGTTTCTGTTTCGACGGCTACGAGGTAGAGGCAGAGATGGCGGCCTGTGAAAGTGTTATCGAGAAATATGCGCTGGCATTGGAAAGCGGCAGTGTAGACATCGACAGCGTACTTCCGCAGTTCCTTGACGAACTGAAGGCAGCCGGTATAGATAAGGTCGTGGCAGAAGCCCAGAAACAGCTGGACGAGTTCATCGCAGCGAAGAAATAACACAGGTTTGGGCTCGGAGGGTACGGCAGTGAATAAGAAGGATCGCCCACCTGCAAGAAGGCATCACTCCAGAAGAGAAAACAATCTGGTTTTGTATCTGCTGATGGTGCCGGGTCTTCTGTACTTGCTGATCAACAACTATCTCCCGATGTTTGGAATCTTTATCGCCTTTAAGCGAGTCGATTACAGCGTTGGGATCTTCAAGAGCCAGTGGGTCGGGCTTCGCAATTTCAAATTCCTCTTTGCGACGCCCGACGCCTGGGTCATTATCCGTAATACCGTTGTATATAATATCGTCTTCCTGATTCTGGAGACCGTGTTTGGAATTGCGCTTGCCATCATATTTGCTGACATGAAGAATCAGATGCTGGCCAGATTCTCCCAGGCAACTATTCTGCTGCCGAATCTGGTATCCATGGTTATCTGCAGCTATCTGGTATTCGCCTTTCTCAGCCAGGAAAACGGTATTCTGAATCATACCATTCTGCCTGCTTTAGGACTTGAACCAATCAGCTGGTACTATGAACCGAAAGTATGGCCCTATATCCTCTGTATTGTATATCTTTGGCTGGAGATCGGTGCCCAGGCCATTATTTATCTGGCTTCGATCGTCGGAATCAATAAAGAACTCTATGAATCTGCAGAGCTT
>JAFOIR010000187.1 GCA_017420625.1 Bacillota bacterium | reverse complement strand
GAAGGACGCCTTCGCTGTCGCACTGCAGACGGTAGAAAGTGATCTCTGAAGGCGCAATGTCACCTTCCAGCGTGCCGCGGGTAAAGTCAGGTTCGGATCCTTCCGGTTCAAGCAAACGATGCTGGATCAGCTGATATTTGACCGCACGATCCGCGCACATCTTGCAGGAAGGCGTATTGCCGCAGTGGAATCCCATGAATGTATCTGTCAGCACATAGTCAAACTTGCCTTTGATGCTCTCTTCCCACATCTCTCTGGGAACGGAGTTATTGATGTCAAGCAAAGTGACAGCATCTTCAGAAATGCAGGCTCCGATATACTCGGACAGCGCACCGTAGATATCGACTTCACAAGAGACCGGAATACCGCGGCTGGCCAGACGGGAGTTGACATAACAGGGCTCAAATCCGAACTGCTCCGGGAAAGCCGGCCAGCACTTGTCAGCAAAAGCAACATATTTTCTGGCACCTTTATGCTGATCTGCCCAGTCCAGAAGGGTCAGTTCAAACTGCGCCATTCTTTCCAGAAGCTCCGGATAGTAGCGTCCTTCGCCCATCTCTTTTGCCATGTCTTCACAGACATCTTTGATTCTCGCATCATTGGCATGCTGCTTATAAGCAACCAAGAGATCCAGCTCGGAGTTCTCTTCGATTTCGATTCCCAGCTCATACAGTCCCTTGATAGGCGCATTGCAGGCGAAGAAATCCTGAGGACGCGGTCCGAAGGTGATGATCTTCAGGTTTTTAACACCGATGACAGCACGAGCTACCGGAACAAAATCACGAATCATATCCGCGATCTCCTCCGCACGACCAACCGGATAAGAAGGAATATAGCCTTTCAGGTGACGCATGCCAAGATTGTAGGAGCAGTTCAGCATACCGCAGTAAGCATCGCCGCGGCCGTTGATCAGATCACCGTCTCCCTCAGCTGCTGCTACGAACATGCATGGACCATCAAATTCTTTTGCAATCAGGGTCTCCGGTGTTTCCGGTCCGAAATTACCAAGGAAAACGACCAGCGCATTGACGCCGGCAGCCTTGACGTCTGCAACCGCTTTCAGCATGTCTTTCTCATTTTCCACCGTAACCGGGCACTCATAGAGTTCACCGGGATAGGCAGCCTTGATGGCTTCGCGGCGGCGGATCGCCAGTGCCATGGGGAAGCAGTCACGGGATACAGCGATAATGCCCAGTTTGACTTCAGGAATGTTGTTCATCATTGTTTTTCCTCCAGTATGTATAATTTTCGTTCAATTATTCTTTACAGATCAGAAGCAATGTCGATGTTTTCGCCGACAAGACCTACATAGGCACCCTTGGCAGCTTCTTTTGATTCCGGATGTGCGAGCAGCCATTTATTTCTGGCCCACAGCCGTTTGTCTTCTGTGGTGACCGCCTCAAAAGGTTCCGGCATCGCCGTGTTGGTATCTTTCGGAAGGGCTACCAACACACGGAATCCCTTCTCCGGATCCGTATAGCAGGGTGCATAGTGGAGGGTAGAAGCAAACACCTCAACCAGCACACCGGCGGGAACACGGAAAGCTTTAACCCTGGCTGTGTCCAGTTTTCCGTTTTCGATCTCTCCTTCTTTGGCAAGAAGCAGAATGAAATCCTCTGTACCTAAATTATATTCACTGTCACGATGATATTCGAGGCAGTTCAGCTTCGTATTGAATCCGTTGCACCAGCCCAGCTGTACCGGCATTCCGCCATAAAGGTGGTCCTGTACGAGTTCTTTGACGCTGAGCGCTTCCAGAAGCGGTTCAGAAGGAACATACGCAGTTCCCTCTCCCGGCTGATATGTCTTTTTTAAGGTCTCCACGAGCTCACTGACAGGAAATCCATCTGCGATCTGTCCATAGGGAGCAAACTCAGGATCGGTCACTTGATAAATATGCATCAGATATCCTCCTTTGTGGAATGCATGCGAACACTCGGCAGGCATGATTCAAGTCTTTTTTAAGTATAGCTGTCCCTCATCATCCTGTCTATGACGGATTGGATCGATCAATTAGACTAATTGGATATTGGAAGATACTGATCCAGTATTTCCAGGGAACGTCCGCGGCTGTAGAACTGTTCGAGGGAATGGACACTTCTATGGATTCTCGTCTCTTCTTCTACCGGACGTCTGGGAGCTCTGCTGTACTCTTCCGGGGTCAGCCCCAGTCTCTGCTGAAAAGTCCGGCTGAAATAACGATAATCGGAAAAACCTGTCAGATAGCAGATATCCAGCATTTTCAGGTCCGGACTCGTTTCGATCATCTTTCGGGCTGCGTTGAAACGAACCGTCTGCACATACTCCTGAAAGCTGACACCCAGTTCTTCCTTTACGAAATGGCTGAGATAACCCATGGAAAGCCCTTCCTCCTCCGCCAGATCCGTCAGCCTGATCTTATGCATGTAGTTCCGGTCAACGTATGCGATCAGCTGCTCGATCCGATGAGATCTGGTCCGGTGTTCGCTCATTTCTTCTTCTGTCGCCTGCCTGCCTTCACCCATTCGGATCAGCTCACCGAACACCTGCTGGATCAGTCCCTGGCAAATGAGTTCATATCCGGTTTCCTGTGATAAATAGCTCCTGGCCGCCTGCAGAAGGAAAGATTTGACTTTCTGGCTTTCTCTGATAACAGGCTCATCAAAACGAAGTGCATCGACAGCCGGATAGGATCTGAGCAGTTCCCGGGAGATCTGGAAACATAAAAATGTGCAGTTTTCTTCCGACGCGAACTCATGGATACGGCCGGGATCGAAAATCAGCAGGTCTCCTTCTTTGGCTATGATCTGCGGCCGTATTCCGCCTATATCCATCTGTCCGTTCAGGATCAGCAGAAGCTCGAATTCTTCATGGACATGCGGTGTCCGATAGGACACGGTATCCAGAAAGATCGAAAGTCCACTCATCTGAGGATAACGAATGATTTCTATTTCCCTTTCTTTCATCTGATCACCGCCTCAATATAGCTCGCCAGCTCCTTTGCCACTTCTTCTGCATTCTTTGTTCGAAAATCAGCTTTCAGCCATCGGTCGATGACGGCCGCGGTCCCGCCGGCAACAAAATACAGCTGTTCGTCCTGGTGCAGCTGCGGAAACCGCAGACTGTCCATTAATTTTTCTGCCATATGGATCGTCAGATCATGACTGCAGTTTTCCACCAGTTTTCGATTTTTTACGACCATCTGCAGTGTCTGAAGGATCAGATCCTGAATAGTCCACTCGTTGGGATCCTTCCACATTCGTGACAATAAATCGTCAACCGTTTCATCTAGTATCTCCTGCTGAATATCTTCCGGGACACTGTAATATTTATAGAAAGTCGTTCGATTGATTCCTGCTTTTTCACACAGTGCCGAGACACTGATCTCACTGACGGGTTGTCTGCATGTAAGCTCACCCAGTGCCTGCCGCAGCTTTTCTTTTGTTTTCTCGATTCTTTTATCCATGTATCCTCCGAAAAACAACAATATTCGGTGAATCTGTTGACCAGAGATAATCAACAATTGTTTCTTATTTATCCTCATTGTATAATAGGAATCAGAAAAAGTCAACGGAGGTATACCATGAGACAGATACTGTCAGAAGAATTCGGAAAGATCGAAATCCGCACCGTTCCGCTGCCGGAAGGCGTCAATCCCGGTTTTGCGACCTACACACCCAGCGGGCGTGTAGCGATCCAGTATACCCTTCCTTCGGATCCGAAAGGATATGCCCATATCATCACCCAGGAAGACGATGGAACAGATGTTTGTGAGATCTTTTACGGCGATATCACGCCGATCTATCGCTCCAATGGTTTTCGGTACATGCCTTTTAATGACAACAAAAGAGCCTATATTGGTGACTGGATCCTCGAATGTGAACCGGACTGCGATCATGCTGTCTCTTCCCGGCTTGTTCCCATCCATTATCCGGATGAACTGGTAAATACAAAGGGTCTTTGGATGGTCTGGTCAGAAAACGTAGTATCTCCCGATGGAAAAACGATCGCATTCTCTGCGCTCGGAGCAACCGGCAATGTATATGTTGCTGATCTTCGCCGTGAGAAGGACTGTTACGAACTGGACAATGTCCGTGGTGTCGGTACACTCGTATCCAATACTCCCGATCCGAAGCACGAAGGTTTTGTCCTGCCTCAGCCCATCCGCGGCGGTGAAGTCAAACAGTTTGTCCGCGGCGGTCTCGGTCTGACCTATGTGGGAACCGGCCGCGGTCCCGGCAACTCGATGTACCAGGCACTGGATTCGGATGATGTTGAAGCTCTTTCCCTCACTCCGGGCTATGACGAGACCTGCATGGTTTCTCCCGATGAGCGTCTGGGAGGGGTGATGTCTTCTCGTTTCTCTCCTGCCTCCAATCTGGCTATCCTCGGTCTCATCCCCAGAAGGGCAAACCTGGAAGTCAAATCCTGTCTGGCTATGAGCGCTTATCTTTATGCTGTAGCCGATGTCCGTTCATTCCGGACCGGCTGCAATATCGGTCCCGCCCTCGTCAGTATAGAGCGTGCAAAAAAGGATCTGAATTACCTGGGCGTCAATCT
>JAFOIR010000186.1 GCA_017420625.1 Bacillota bacterium | reverse complement strand
TGGGTTGTCAGGCAGCTTTTATCTAAATCGTTCATCATATCTTCCCAAAGCTTATATGGCATTGTCATCGACAAGTAGTCCTTAAGGGCAGCGCTTCTCTGGGAAATGTCAAAAAGTCCCATGATTGCATAAGGCTCTTCCTTATCGATCTGCTCCGCTGCATATACGATAGAATGACACGCGGCTCCAAATGGTGCGAGGGTATTTACGGCCTTACCGTTATGGAAGCCCTGCATGGTGACAAGTGCCGAAATCTGATCTGCGTTCGCAAAAACATATACCAAATCAGGTGTACCGACTTCAGACCACCTGCTCAATGGTGCGAAAACAATTCTTGGATATGCTTTATCGGAAAACGGCATATTGTTTCTCCATTTCAAAGCTGTTTCCGCATCACAGAAGAAGCGTTCCCCCTCTTTAAGCATCGGCGGAGCTTCTGCAGGAACTTTTTCTCCAAGTCCTTGTGAAAGCATTATATGAATATTCAGATTCAAGCGGGTGAATCCATCACCGAAGCAGGCACCTACTGCTCCTCCAGGGCAAGTACATCCATCCTCATCCATAGATGTGATCTTTCCTTTGGCTGCAGCCAAAACAAAAGGAATAACACAGTTCCTCTTTTGCGGAGATGCTTCCAGTTCGCAAATTGCGGATGTATTCCCCAGAAAAATACCTACGGGTTCTAAACTCAAATGAAGCATTTCAACTATCTTTTCGTTCATAAGATTTTTCCTCCACAAATCCCGGGTTGTCTATCTCTCTGCCGCCTTAATCGCGCCCTGACAATGAATCCTTACGACGCGGTTTTGGTCTGTTTCAGCCATCCGCCGCAACTGTTCCAGATACGGTCTGACAAACTCCGGCCTGCGCTTACCCAGAACCCGGAAGATCTCAGGGGCTTCCATCCTGACCTTGTCATCTGTATCGTCCAGTAATTCAGCGAAGACGGGCATATATTTCTCATAAATATCAGGCGTGTTCGTAGCGATGTTCTCTGACGCCCAGATAAAACTCAGCCGGACCTTTGGCTCATCGTCGGATGCAAACAGAAACAAATCTTCCCAAAACGGTTCGATCAGGCGATAGTCGGCCCGTCCGATCCTGCCAAGCGCATTCACCGCCCGTTCTCTCAAAAGCGGTACCGGACTGTTGTAAAAAGAAGCGATATCCGGAACCACATCCTGCACCGACTGGGGATATGTAAGCCCCATTTCTCCAAGAAGCCAAAGAACTTTTGCCTGTATTTTTACAGAATCATGAGTAAGAAGAGAAGATACATAAGGGATACTGGTTTCCCATCGTTCCCTGTCCTTCGTCAGTGTTCCCAGCTCTTTATAGAGTTCCGATTCGTTCACTCCATTATCTCCATAAAAATGCATTAACCTGTATAAGCATCCTCCGCTGTATTCCTGAAGTTCTGCTTTGCCAGCCATTCCCGCTCCTCATCATTCTCAGGAATGTCGATTCGTTCGATCTTGAAAATGACCGGTCTCGTACCGTCATTGCAGCAGGCGATCATCATGCGATCGTCATTGGTCCAGCCTTTCATGATAGAGCCGCCCTGCAGTGCTGTGTAAACATAGCGACTGACAGCATCCCATGCCTCGCCACAGAACTTACCGTTCATCAGGTGGTAGAAATCATCCTGTTGAGGTGTGCGTTTAAGCAGGAAGGTATCGCCCGGTTTGAAGAACGGGCAAGGGCCGGACCCCCGATCGGCCAGATACTGCTCCTGAAGCTCCGGAAAGCACTTCGTTTCCAGGACCGTAATCTTACATTCGTGCTGCATATCATTTTCCTTTCTTACCGGTATTCACAGTCATCCAGATGATCATTCACGATCCCGATCGACTGCAGGAATGAGTATGTGATCACCGGGCCCACGAACCCCATTCCACGCTTCTTCATGTCCTTACTCATGGCGATGGAGACTTCCGAGACGGTTGGAATGTCCTGCAGCGCCTTCCAGTGACCGTCGATCTGCCTGCCGTCCGTAAAGCTCCAAAGATACGCGTCAAAGGAGCCGAACTCCTTCTGAATCTTTTTTACGATCTGCGCATTCTTCCGGACGCTGTAAATCTTGTTCTTATTCCGGATGATTCCCGGATCTGACCGCAGCGCCTCCAGCTCCTCGTCGGTCATTGCCGCACATTCGTCGATGATAAAACCGTGAAACGCGGTCAGGTATGCTGCTCTCTTATGCATGATGATCTGCCAGGAGAGACCGACGCTCGCCCCTTCCAAGCAAAGCATCTGGAACTGGAAGTCATCGTCATGACTGATCTTGCACCATTCATGATCATGATACTCTTCCAGAATCGGATCCCCGTTATACCAGTTTCTGCATTCGCTCATATATATACCCTTCCCGTCACCAATGCTCATACCTTCTCTGTTCATCAATGCCGCGTATCCGGTCCATCTCGTCTTCCGAAAGTTCGAAGTCAAAGATATCATAGTTCTCCGCGATATGATCCGGATTCGATGAGCCCGGTATGGCAATATATCCGTCCTGCAGATGCCAGCGGAGAATGATCTGGGCCGCCGTCTTACCATGGTCTTTGGCAATGTCCAGGATCACATCATTTTCTAAGCTTTCCTGCGTATGTCCCCGGCCGCCGAACGGGTACCAGGATTCCATTACGATACCATATTGCTTCACGTAATCACGAAGTTCTGCATTCTGATAGTAGATATGATTCTCGTTCTGGATCACCGCCGGCGTGATCTCCGCGAACGAAAGCACTTCATCGACCTGCTCTTTTGTGTAATAGTTGGAAATGCCGATGGAATGGAGTTTTCCGCTCTCCACAGCTTCTTCCATCGCTTTATAAACACCGGCGTCATCCGAGCCGGGCTGATGGATCAGCATCAGATCGATATAATCCACGTTAAGGTCCGACAGGGCCTCATCGATCACTTCCGCTGCCCGGTCATGATCACCGCAATAGATCTTGCTGGTAATAAAGACTTCCTCTCTTGTGACGATTCCTTCCTCGATCGCGCGGGCAAGTCCTTTCCCCACGCCGGTCTCGTTCTGATAGTACCGGGCAGTGTCAATGAGGCGCATGCCGGATTTCAGCGCATAGTATGTGGAATTCTCAGCCTCCTCATCAGAAAGCGTCCATGTGCCGGTGCCAATAATCGGCATTTCCCAACCGCTGTTAAGAAGGACTCTTTCTGCGGAAAAATCAAATTCGCCTACAAGCGCATCGGCATGCGCCGGCACGGTCCCTTCGAGGTTATGGAGCTTTGCTTCTTCCTGCTGAAGCCACATGTCCTTTGTCATCAGGTTCACATGGCCGGTCCGTTTCTCATGCATCAGAGGAACATCTACGTCCTTTGTGGTCCACTGATAGCGGAATCCGCATTTTTCC
>JAFOIR010000018.1 GCA_017420625.1 Bacillota bacterium | reverse complement strand
TCCTCCTCTTCCGGCTCGGAGATCTCCTCGCTGCTCTCTTCTTCATTCATCTCTTCTTCCGATGATTCTTCATCTTCGGAAGAAGTCTCAGTGTATTCTTCCTCATACACCGATTCTTCGTCAGAAGAGCTCTCTTCCTCGGATGTTTCTTCCTCTGGAATAGTTTCTTCTTCTGAAGATTCGTCTTCTGCTTCCTCTTCCGCTTCATTTACAGTGATCGGAACTGTAACGTCGGTTTTCTTTTCAGAAACAGGATCCGGGGTCAGGCCTTTTACCAGCTCATAGGGACTCAGGAATAAGATTTTCATCCTGGCCTTGCTGCCGGAAGGCGATGGGCTGCTCACAACTTCAGCCGAATCGGTCTCTTGTGAATTTGTTTTTGTCTCTTCTGCCTGCTGTGCTCTTTCTCTAACCGCCTCATTAAGCTGATCCTGGGTCTTCCCGGGCGCTGCGCCCACCAGGGTCATCATATGGACTGCCTGTGCACTAGTCGGCAGCTTTTTGCTCACCTCGGAAGATACTTCGCTTTCGAAGATGCTGTCATCGAAAAGCGTCCTTTCTTCCATAGTCTGTGGATTTTCGGAAGCCAGTG
The DNA here is from genome assembly GCA_017420625.1 of Bacillota bacterium. The sequence continues at coordinate 4,812 of JAFOIR010000018.1, read as the reverse complement.
GCTTCACCTCAAAAACGATGGAGGAGAGAACGATTCCGATCACCGTCAATACCCCGATCAGCACGAGCACCTTCCGGTTTCTTGGTGATTTCATCGTATAATTTCTCCTTGAAACATTTTCGAAATATTTTTTGTAATATTTGTAATACATTCGTTATTCTATCGTAAAAAAGGTCATTTGTCAACCACTACATCTAGTGGGTAAGCCATCTTCAAATACGCATAAGTTGTGGTTTACGAATTGTTAAAAGTGTGATAAGATGAATTTTGATACTTTTATGGAACATTGAAAGAGGTTCTTTTATGGCCAATTTGATTCTCGCGTCCGCCTCACCGAGGAGGCGCGAATTACTTCATCTGATTACCCCATCCTATGATCTGGCTTCTTCTTCTGCAGAGGAACAGATCCATATTTCTAAAGAAACACCCGTCCGGAAAGTGCCCCTGCTCCTCGCCGCAGCCAAAGCCAGAGATGTTGCAGAGAAAAATCCCGGAAAAGTCGTGATCGGTGCTGATACCGTCGTGATCGATCCGGAAGGCGAGATCCTGGGCAAGCCCCTGGACGAAGCGGATGCCGCCCATATGCTGCGACTCCTGTCCGGCAAAACTCATCAGGTCGTTACCGGCGTTTGTCTTTACTATCAGCCCCCAAAACCGTCTCTCCCTGAAAAATCTTCGCCGCTTAGCGAATCCTTTGCCGAGGTAACGGATGTTACCTTTTATCCACTTTCTGAAGAGGAAATCAAGGACTATGTCGCAACCGGCGAACCTATGGATAAAGCCGGTGCTTATGGGATCCAGGGAGCCGGCAGTGTGCTGGTCGAAGGAATCCGAGGCGACTTCTTCAATGTTGTAGGTCTGCCGGTTGCCCGGCTTAAACGTGTACTTTCCCGCTTTATCCAATCCGTGGAGGAATATCAATCATGATTGTCCTGCTTACCCGTGAACTCAAAGCTTATTTCAAAAGTGTCAGCACCTATCTTTTTGGTGCGATTCTCCTGGCCGCATCCGGTGCTTATGCCGTCTACTATAATCTGCAGAATCAGATCTCGAATTTCGAATATCCGCTGCAAGCCGCTGCACTTTTCTTTCTTCTGGCGATCCCGCTTTTCAGTCTGAAAGTTCATGCCCGGATCCATGCTGATCGCCTGGCAGGTCCGGAACACCTGTCTGAAGACGGTCTGAGTCTGAAATCGGATCCGGTCAAAACGAGAAGTTTTCAGCACATGCAGCTCTTAAAGCCATCGGAGACGGATCTCAATGACGCCCTTTTCTACCGCAAAGGTCTGATGGATGGCAGCATTACTCCTGCCGCTTTATCCATTGCCCGGGCACTGGCTCTTCTGATCGTCCTGTTGATTCCGATTCTGCTGCTCCATCTCTACCCGCTCATCCTGATGCCCTTCGGCGAAGTCTATCTTCCGAGCGCTTATGCCATGCTCTGGGCATTCTGCGGGCTCGGACTGGTTTTTCTCATGACGATGCTGCTTGTGGTAACGGCTGAACGGCATCCTCTTCTGTCTCTGGGCTATGTTATCCTTACCGCCCTTTCGATCTTCCTGATTCACCGGCTTGCGCTCTGGGCATTCTCTGCCTACTCCGGCATGCTGTTTTTCACCCTGATCATCGCACTGATCGGTGCTTCGGTTTATCTTCTTTATAAAAACACCCTCGTTGCACTGGGCGTCGCTGCTGTGCTCGAGGTGATTCAGATTCTGTTCTTCATTATCAAGCGAAGTGCTTTCGAAGGGCTTGCGATTCGGGTTCTTTCCCATCTGTCGCCTGTCGTTCGCTTTGACAACTTCACCGGCGGTATCCTCGATATTCCGGCTCTGGTCTATTTCCTTCTCCTGTCCGCCATCCTGGTCGTTCTTTCCGTTGAGCAGGTACACCAGAGAAAAGTTTCCTATCAGCAGGACGCTGAAGCCGCAGAAAAAGCCAAAACATCAGCCGGCAGCAAATTTAAAGTGACTAAGGCTCCCAAACTCAGCGAACAGGCGGAAGATGAACAGAAGGCTGCGCAAAGAAAAGCGGCTGATCTGGCCGCAGTGAAACGGATCATCCCTGCAGGTATTGCCTGCGCAGCTGCACTTCTGGTTATGCTGGGGCTGACGCTGACGAAAGACGCCCTGATCAAGGATACGACTTCCACACATATGTTCGCAGAAAATGAACGGTTCCGACAGGTGATCAATTCTGTCAGCGATGACGTAACTGTTTACTGGATCTGTCAGAACGGTGCGGAAGATGCCACACTGCAGACAGCTCTTTACTATTACAGCCGGCAGAATCCGCATCTGAAAATTCAGAAGATCGAACCGCTGTCCAACGTAGCATTCCTTCAGACCTATATATTTGAAAGTATTTCCAACAATGCACTGCTTCTGGTAAGCGGTGAACGTTCCCGTTATCTTCCCAGGGAAGAACTGTATGCAAACGATTATTCGCGTTATGAACAGACCGGTCTTCCTGACATGGCACTGCAGCTCGAAAATATGATGGGACACGGTCTTTCCTATGTAAGCGGAACCGGCGCTCTTCCAACACTCTATGAGGTGAACGGACTCGAAGGGACCCCGCTTACCGATTACTGGAAAGTCGTAATTCAAAAACTGGATATGGCAGTTTCTTCCTGCACACTTTCCAATATCCCTGAAGGAGCCAATTCTCTCCTGATCTATGACCCTCAGAAGGATCTTTCCGCGACTGAACGGGACAAGCTTGAGGCTTATCTCTCCGGCGGCGGAAAGCTGCTGGTCGTCACCAGTGCAGAGAAAGAGCAGGGTACCCTGCCGGTACTGAAATCTCTGCTCTCCTCCTATGGACTCGAACTGGTACCCGGACTGGTCATGGAGACCGGATCCCGTGTCTATTCCTCTGATCAGCCCTACAGCTTCTATCCTCGTATGCTGGTCCATCCGGTGAACGAAGAAGGCGCCTACAGTGAAAGAGCGGTTTTGTTATCTGAAGTTCAGGGGTTAACGCTGAACAATTCAGAAGGCGTAAAGACAACGCCCGTTCTCCTTAGCTCCGATGAATCCTATTCCAAGGTGGATGGTTACAATATCCGCACTTACAACAAAGAAAACCGTGATATCTCCGGTCCTCTGACGCTTGGTGCCATCGCGGAGAAAGGCGCCGGAACCGTCGTCTGGATCGCATCAGCCAGTCTCCTGCAGGAAGAAGTCAACGAGCTCGCCGGTGCAGGCAACCGCTACTTCCTGAATGGCATCCTGCGTTACTTTGGTGCTGATCAGGAATGGGAACCGCTTCCGAGAGTGCTTTGCAACTATGGTGTCCTTCTGGCTGACGAAACTCTGGTCTCCAGACTGGGGCTGGTGTTTGCAGGTGTCTTCCCGGTCTTCTATCTGCTGATCGGCGGAATTTTCTGGGCACTCAAAAAACGCCGCGATCTGATTCTTCAGGCCGAGGCGGAGGAAGAAGCTCAGCGCGCACATGAAGAAGCTCGCCGAATGGAAGAAGAAGAAGCGGAAAAGAAACGGGAAGCCTTCAGAAAAGCCCGCCGCGAAGCAGCCATTGCTGCTCATAAAGAGCGTCTGAAAGAACGCGACGAATCCCAAAAAGACTAAATCAAAGTTCGTATACTCCAGTCTTGAAAAACAGTAAAGCACCCAGGACGTAGTTTGTCCTGGGTGCTTCTTTTTTTTTCTGAAGATTAGTTTAGTAATAGATCCTGATAATGCTTCTGACGTCATCATCGATCAGGATCGACTTGCCGTTATAGTACCAGTGCAGCTCGCCTTCCAGACGTTTGCTGCTGTACTCGCTGAGGAACAGAATACCGTCTCCATCCATCTGCGCCATGCTGCCGACATCTTCCGCCACCATCTGAGACTTGCTTCCATTCCAGGAATAAACCGTCACCGTAGAAGATTTCTCATTGTAATCTGTCAGGTAGAAGATCTCTTTGCCCTGCGGCATCAAAGAATAGATCGATCCCAGCATAACATCGGCTTCCAGCATTTTGCCGTCCTGATACAGATCACCGGTCGAACGGGAAGTATAATCCTTCTCGCTCACATCCATGAAGTAGTAGAATTTTCCGTCCACAACAGTCCAGTAATCGATGACCGCATCTTCTGCAACTTCTTCCGCTTCCTTGTATGTGCCGCCGCTGTAAGGCATTTTATAGATCGAAGCATCTGTCTGCGTTTCCTTTTCGGTCAGTTCCTGGTAGTAGATGTCGAAATTCGAATCGACGTTCACGGTGCCGACCGGACCGATCTCAGTCATCTTATCCTTGATAAATACAACTTTGATCGCTGTATCCTTGGCTTCCTGCCACAGCGTATCCTGAAGAGTTCCAAGATTCAGCTCCGAGAGCTTGACCTTGGTTTCGGGCAGCTGATAGATCGGGCAGATCAGTCCCTGCGCATCATCAATATAGGTGCGGCTGCCGGCACTGTTGGCAGAAATGAGAGTAGAAGTCGCGATCTTGACCGATTCCTTACCGTCATAATAGTAATAGGTATATTCTCTGCCCTTCAGAACGGTGGATTCGATCGTCGTACGCATATAATCATAGCTGGCATCACCCTTCTTATCATCTCGAATGAAGTCGCCGGCCGGATATTCGATCTCTTCCATCTTCAGATAGTACAGTGTTCCATTGTCAAAGACATGATAGGTATAGACATCGGAAGCGATCTTTTCCTTATCGTCTCCGATCACCTGACGATAAAGCGCATCATTCTTGGTGTAGAAGAGCGTCTTGTTGTCGTCCATGATCTGGTAGCTGCCGATGTCGGTAGCGATCTTGATCTTGTCTTTGCCCTGCGGGATCGCAAAAAG
>JAFOIR010000185.1 GCA_017420625.1 Bacillota bacterium | reverse complement strand
GCTGAATACCGTAAAGAGAGACTATTGACACAGAACACATAAATCGTGTATAATATTGATTTAGGTTTGTCTATTAATGCAGGAGGAACATAAACAATGAGCAAAGTAGAACAACTGGGCGGATCTATGGTAAAGCTGACTCTTGAGATCAGCCCCGAAAAATTTGAACAGGCGATCCGCACTGTCTACAACAAGCAGAAGCATCAGATCTCTATCCCCGGCTTCCGCAAGGGTAAAGTGCCTTATCAGATGGTCGTACGTGCGTACGGCAAAGAGGTCTTCTACGAGGACGCGCTCAATGAGGTGCTGCCGGATGAATATCAGCAGGCTGTCGAAGAAGAAAAGCTGGACGTCATGTCCCGCCCGAATGTCAATGTTGAGAAGATCGTGTCCGGCGAGCCGATCGTCGTGACCTGTGAACTTGCTGTCCGTCCGGAAGTTAAGCTGGGCGAGTACAAAGGCCTTAAGAAAGAGCAGACTCCTGTCGAAGTGACAGAAGAGGATATCAAGAATGAGCTTGACCGGATTGCCAATACCAATGCCCGCACACTGGACATTACAGATCGTCCGGTACAGGCAGATGATACCGTTAATATCGATTATGCCGGTACGGTTGATGGAGTCGCTTTTGACGGTGGCACAGCTGAAGGATATGATCTGAAGATCGGTTCCCACAGCTTTATCGATACGTTTGAAGATCAGATCATCGGTCATGCGATCGGTGAAGAGTTCGATGTCAACGTAACTTTCCCCGAAGAGTATCATGCAGCGGAACTGGCTGGCAAACCAGCAGTTTTCCATGTAAAGGTCAACGGTATCAAAGCCAAGGAACTGCCTGAGATCAATGATGAATTTGCACAGGACGTTTCCGAGTTCGATACGCTGGAAGAGTACAAGGAAGATCTGAAGAAGGCCATCCTTGAGCGCAAGGAAAAGGCTGCCGAGTCCGAGCTGAAGAACAAGCTGCTGGATGCAGTCGTTGCCACTGCCGAGATGGATATGCCCAAACCTATGGTCGATGAAGAATGTGATCAGATGATCAATGACTATGCTCAGACTCTTCGTTATCAGGGAATGGACATGAATCAGTACATGAAGTATACCGGAACGACGATGGAAAGCCTGGTTGCTTCTGTCCGTCCGGAGGCTGAAAAGAGACTGAAAGAGAATCTGGTACTGGAAGCGATCGCGAAGGCTGAAAACCTCGAAGTTTCCGAGGAAGAGATCGAGGCTGAGTTTGAGAAGATGGCTACTATGTACGGTATGGAAGTTGAACAGATCAAAAACAGCATCGGAAAGAGCGAGACTGACAGCATCCGTTCAAGCTTACTCAACACCAAGGCGCTGGATTTCCTGGTGGCAAACGCAGTCGACTAACAAACCCTGCTTAGGCTCCGGTAAGTTACTTGCCGGTTATAACCACCGGTGAAAAGCCGGTGGTTTTAATTTCAAGAAGAGTAAGGAGATTTCTATGAATCCTATTCAAAACGCATTAGTTCCTGTCGTCGTCGAAGAGACGAGCCGCGGCGAACGTTCTTTTGATATTTATTCCCGTCTGCTGAAAGAAAGAATCGTCCTTCTTTGCGACGAGGTCAATGATGTAACCGCATCTCTGGTTGTTGCACAGCTTCTTTTCCTGGATTCGGAAGATCCTACAAAAGATATTCAGCTGTATATCAACAGCCCCGGAGGATCTGTTACAGCAGGTCTTGCGATCTATGATACGATGCAGCTCGTTCGTGCGGATGTTTCTACGATCTGTATGGGTATGGCCGCTTCCATGGGCGCTTTCCTGCTGGCCGGCGGTCAGAAGGGCAAACGCTATGTTCTGCCGAATGCCGAAGTCATGATTCATCAGCCTTCCGGCGGATCCCAGGGTCAGGCCACGGATATCAAGATCCAGGCAGAGCATATTCTGGCGATGAAAGAACGTCTGAACCGTATCCTGGCGGAAAATACCGGCAAGCCGATCGAGGTTATCGAGAAGGATACCGACCGTGACAACTGGCTTACTGCGGAAGAAGCGGTCGCCTATGGCCTGGTCGACGAAATCATTACCAAAAAGAAATAATCATAGATAGGAAATCAGCTGATTATGCCATCAAGAATGGACGATCGTAAACGTGTGTGCTGTTCGTTCTGCGGAAAAGGACAGGATCAGGTCAAGCGCCTGATTGCCGGCAACGGAGTATTTATCTGTGACGAATGTGTCGAACTGTGCGCTGATATCATCGACCATGAGTTTTCTCAAATGGATGATGATGTCTATGCCGCCGGCTACATGACTCCTAAGGAGATCAAAAGCTATCTCGATGAATATGTCATCGGGCAGGATGAAGCCAAAAAAGCACTTGCGATTGCAGTTTACAATCACTATAAACGTACAGAAGTCCGTGATAAGATCGAAGATGTCGAACTGCAGAAGAGTAATATTCTTCTGATTGGTCCGACCGGTTCCGGCAAGACTTATCTGGCTCAGACACTGGCCAAAATCATCAATGTACCGTTTGCTATTGCTGACGCGACCACGCTGACCGAAGCCGGTTATGTGGGAGAGGATGTCGAGAATGTACTGCTGAAGCTGATTCAGGCAGCGGATTTTGATATCGAACGGGCTGAACATGGTATCATCTATATCGATGAAGTGGACAAGATTGCCCGCAAATCCGAAAACCCGTCGATCACCCGTGATGTTTCGGGTGAAGGTGTGCAGCAGGCACTTCTGAAGATCCTGGAGAGTACGGTTGCCAATGTGCCTCCGAACGGCGGAAGAAAACATCCCCAGCAGGAATTCATTCAGATCGATACGACCCATATTCTGTTTATCTGCGGCGGTGCCTTTGACGGTCTGGAGAAGATCATCAAGAACCGGACGAATCAGAAAGTCATGGGATTCAATCTTTCGGATGTTCCTGTTAAAACCCAGAAAGAGCAGGATGCAGAGCTGCTGCACCAGATTCAGCCGCAGGATCTGATCAAGTTCGGTCTGATTCCTGAATTTGTCGGGCGTTTGCCGGTTGAAGTTGCGCTTGATCCTTTGGATGAAGATGCACTGGTCCGCATACTGAAAGAACCCAAAAACTCCCTGGTGAAGCAATATCAGGCACTGTTTTCACTGGATGATGTCGAATTGGTCTTTACGGATGATGCCCTGAAGGAAGTCGCTCATCAGGCAACGATTCGCAAGACCGGTGCACGTGGTCTTAAATCGATCATGGAAAATGCGCTGAAGGATCTGATGTTTGAAATTCCCTCGGTTGAAAACGCAACCAAGGTAACGGTCACCAAAGAACTGGTGGAGGGAACCGGAGAAGCCATCATTGAATACGGCGAGATGCATGAACGCAGAAAACGTGAAAATACTCAGGAGTTTGAGAAGAAAACCTCTCGTAAAACAGGAAATTCTTCCCGCACAAGGAGTAATCAGGCATGAGTCCGATCTGGCGAAGAGGTGCGAAAGCATCTCTCTTTGCTGTCTGTGGAATGGTCAAACAATTTCCCGAAGAAAGCTTGCCGGAGATTGCGATCGTCGGTAAATCGAATGTCGGGAAATCATCTTTGATCAATTCGCTTCTCGGACGGAAAGGCACAGGAAAGAACGGTCTGGCCAGAACCAGCTCGGTTCCCGGAAAAACCAGAACCATCAACTGGTATTCGATCGACGAATTATTATATTTCGTCGATCTGCCAGGCTATGGATATGCCAAGATCTCGAAAACAGAACAGCAGAAATGGGGAAAGGTGATCGAAACGTATCTTTCCGGAAGAAAGACGCTGAAAGCAGCCCTTCTTCTGGTAGATATCCGGCATGAACCGGGTGCGAATGACGTCATGATGATGGACTATTTTCGAGCCTTTGATATCCCGACAATCGTCATTGGAACCAAGGCAGATAAGGTGACACGCAACCAGCTGCCGCATCAGAAAAAGGTTTTAGCAGAAAAACTCGGTATAAAGAGCAGCGAGGTCCTGCCTTATTCAGCAACAGCCGGAACAGGCAGGGATGAAGTCTGGACAGCGATCGAAAGCGCTGCCGGGATCGAAAATGTGTAAGGAGGCATGATGGATCTTCAGTTATCGGAAAGTAAACTGATCCTGCTGTTTGTCATCGCAGAAAAAGAAAACATTGGGGAGACAGATCTGATCGATTTCGTCATCTACCATATGTATATGGATTATTTTACGACTCAGAGCTGTATGAACGAGCTGGAAGAACAGGGACTGGTCGTAAAGATCAAATCCAGAGCGGATGATGCCTTCTATTATACACTTCTGCCGGAAGGAGAAGAGGTAGTCAAACTCTTCCGCAACCGGATCCCTCACAGCATTCGTGAAGATATCCGTACCTATGCGAAAGACTCTATTCTGCGGGACACGCCCCTGATGGACAAAGTTGCGACGATCAACGCAGTGGATGAGTCACATTATATTGTGACCTGTCAGGTGTTGGACAATGATCAGCCGGTCCTGTCCTTTGTCATGACCTCTGACAGCGAAACCGGAGCCAATCGGATCCGAAACCAGTGGCTGCAGAAGGGCATCAATATTTATCTGAATTTGTTAGGAGAGTTGAATTAAAATGGTTACACCCAGAATCATGACTGGTTTTATGGAACTTCTGCCGGAAGACCAGATTCTGTTTGACCGGATGAAAGATACGATTCGCTCAGTGTATGAACAGTTTGGTTTTCTGCCGCTGGATACACCGACGATCGAACTGTCGGATGTACTGCTGGCCAAAGCAGGCGGAGAAACAGAAAAACAGATCTATCGTTTTCAGAAGGGCGATCATGATCTTGCGCTTCGATTTGATCTGACCGTACCGCTGGCACGTTATGCAGCCCAGCATGAAAATGATCTCGTATTTCCGTTCAAACGTTATCAGATCAGTAAAGTTTTCCGTGGAGAGCGTCCGCAAAAAGGTCGTTTTCGCGAGTTCTATCAGTGTGATATCGATGTGATCGGGATCGATTCTCTGCCCCTGTATTATGATGCAGAGATGCCCTCCGTCATTTATCAGGTATTTAAAAAGCTGGATTTCGGTCCGTTTACGATCCGGCTGAACAACCGGAAAGTGCTGAATGGATTTTTCAGCGAACTTGGCCTTTCCGACAAGATCGCAGATGTGCTTAGGACGATCGATAAGCTGGATAAGATCGGTGAAGAAAATGTTGCGAAGGAACTGATCGGTTTCGGGATCAGTGAAGAGCAGATCGAAAAGATCCTTGATCTGATCCATATCAATGGAACGACAGATGAGGTTCTGACAAAAGTGAAAGCACTGCCTGTCACCAATGAACTGTTCAGACAGGGAGTGGAAGAACTTCAGGAAGTTGTTCGCTTTATGAGACTGCTGGGCATGCCGGATGATTCCTTTGAATTAGATCTGACGATCGCAAGAGGACTGGACTATTATACCGGTACCGTTTATGAGACCAGACTGGATGATTATCCTCAGCTTGGCAGTGTATGTTCGGGCGGACGTTATGATAATCTGACCGGCTTCTATACCAAAACAAATATGCCGGGAATCGGGATTTCGATCGGTCTGACGAGACTGTTCTCACAGCTGAAGGAAGCAGGCATCATCTCTGCCGGACAGAAAACCATGGCAGAAGTGCTGGTCATTCCGATGAGTGAAAACGAAATGGGTGCCGCCGTCAGCACAGCTGCAGCACTTCGTGCAAGCGGAATCCGGACAGATGTTTATTCGCTCAGCAAAGGAATGAAGCAGAAGATGAAATATGCTTCACGCCTTGGAGTTCCGTATATCGTATTGATCGGTGAAGATGAAGCTGCCAAAGGTCTTGTTGCACTGAAAAATATGCAGACAGGCGAGCAGCAGGTATTGACAGCAGAAGAAGCGATCCAAATTGTAGGGAGGAAATGATTTCATGGAAAGAGTATATTTAGGCGAGATTCGTCAGCATCTTGAAAAGGAAATCCTGCTTCAGGGATTTGTTGAGAATTTCCGTGATGGAAAAGCAATGGCCTTCCTGGTCATGAAAGACATTACCGGAAAGGTACAGGTGACCATTGAAAAGGAAAAGCATCCGGAGCTGTTGGATGTTCTTTCTCAGATCACACAGGACAGCGTTGTATCTGTCACGGGTGTCGCCTATGAAAGTGAATATGTCAAACTGAACGGGATCGAAGTGCTTCCCACCTCGATCAAAATTGAATCTCAGGCAGCTGCTCTGCCGATTCAGAGAGAAGAAATTCCGCCCACCAAGAAACGTCCCGGTGTTCCGCGCTCGGGCATTGATGAGAGACTTGACTATCGCTGGATCGATCTTCGTACAGAGAAAAATCAGCTTCTGTTCAAGGCGCAGACAGTCCTTGCAGCAGCTATGCGTGAATATCTGCTAAACAGAGGATTTATGGAAATCCATACGCCCAAACTGATTGCGGCAGCATCTGAAAGCGGTTCTGATGTATTTGAAGTCAAGTATTTTGACCGCAGCGCCTACCTGGCACAGAGCCCGCAGTTCTATAAACAGATGGCGATGGCCAGCGGCTTTGAAAAGATCTTTGAAGTCGGTCCCGTTTTTCGTGCAGAGAAGTCCTATACCAGCAAGCATACCACGGAGTTTACCGGCTTTGACCTGGAGTTCTCCTATATCACCAGCTATGTAGATGTCATGAAAATGGAAGAAGGTCTTTTGACCTATGCCCTGGGAAAAGTAGCGGAGAAGTACGGCGATGCCATCAAGGAGCAGTTCGGCGTGGAAGTTGTTGTCCCGGACAAACCTTTCCCGATTGTCAAACTGGCGGATCTGTATGCCGGACTGAAAGAAGACTACGGTTATGAAGTGCCGGAATCTGAGAAGGGCGATCTGACGACTGACGCTGAGCGCATGAGCTATGATTGGTCTATGAAACACTTTGGAAGCGAATTCCTGTTTGTTACGGATTACAGTGCTGAAAAGCGTGCTTTCTACCATATGCGCGATGAGAACGGCGTACCGATGGGTTATGACCTGATCTGGCGCGGTACGGAGATCACGACCGGCGCACAGCGTGAACATCGCTATGAAATCCTCAAACAGCAGGCAGAAGAAAAAGGCCTGGCTGAAGATGTCAAGTTCTATCTGGAGTTTTTCAAATACGGATGCCCGCCTCATGGCGGATTTGGCCTTGGACTGGATCGTTTGACCATGCTGCTTTGCGGTCTGCATATCAACGAAGCCATGTTCCTGTTCCGCAGTCCGAAGAGACTGACACCGTAATTATAAGCTTTATGATCCATACGCCGCTGGGCCTACGACCCGGCGGCGTTATCTTTATCTCCTGATTGCGATGCGCCTGTTCATGGCACAAGGAAAAAAGCTTGTAATTCCCACAAAAATTGGGTATAATATAATATTGAATTCATATGCACATTCGAAGAACTAATTCTATCAATCCTAACTATCATTGAGGGAACATGCCTGACCATCTGAATCTTACTGCTGCCATCTGCACCATGGGGTGCAAAGTCAATACCTATGAATCCGCTAAAATGGCTGAAGCCTTGCAGAAGGCCGGATGGACCATGGTTGATTTCAGGGATAGGGCAGATGTCTATATTATCAATACCTGTACGGTAACCCAGATCGCTGCCAGAAAGTCCAGGCAGATGATTCACCGGGCCAGAATGCTCAATCCGGATGCATTGGTAATTGCAGCCGGCTGCTATGTGGACCGGGATGACAGTCTGATTCGTGAAGGAGTGATCGATCTGGCTGTTTCCAATCAGGACAAGCCGAATCTGATCGGTCTGATTGATCAGAAACGAGCGGAACGATCAGCTGATCCATATAAAGCTGTTCAGAAGGAAGAATTTTCTGACGATGGCTTTGCCGGTCATCTTCTGGCCGATCACACCCGAGCATTTATCAAGATTCAGGATGGATGCCGACAGTTTTGTTCGTACTGCATCATCCCGTATGTGCGAGGACCGCTGAAAAGCAGACCTGTACAGGAAATCGCAGATGAAGTTCGTGAGCTGACCGAAAAGGGATATCAGGAGGTCGTTCTGACCGGGATCCATGTCAGCTCTTACGGTCTGGATTGGAAAGACCAGAATTATAACCGTCTGGCGGAAGAAGGAATCTTCGTCGGCGAAGATCTGGCCAAACTGATCCTTAGGCTTGACACGATCAAAGGCTTATCCAGGATCCGGTTAAGTTCGCTGGAACCAAGACTGATTACAAAAGAATTTGTCAATGAAATCCGAAAGAGCAGCAAGCTTTGTCCGCACTTTCACCTCTCTCTTCAAAGCGGATGCAATAAGACACTTAAAGAGATGAATCGTCACTACACAGCAGACGATTACCGGAATGCGGTGAGACTTCTTCGCGAAGCATATGATGATCCATTTCTCAGCACAGATGTGATTGCAGGCTTTCCCGGAGAGAGTGAAGAGGATCACCAGGAATCCCTGGCTTTTGTTCGGGAAATGGCGTTTGCAGAGGCACATATTTTCCCCTATTCCCGAATGGAAGGAACGAGTGCCGGACGAAGGAATGATCAGATCCCGGCAGATATCAGGAAGCGAAGAGCTCATGAACTGCTTGATGTTACCGGTGAAGCTTCCCGAGCTTATATGGAACGTATGCAGGGAAAAGAAGTGACTGTGCTGCTGGAACAGAAAGAGGAAAGTCAGTCTGAGACAGGTGGACTGAATTCCACTCAATATTTTGTCGGTCTAACCGACAACTATGTCCGTACAGCTATCCCCGCGGCTGATATTCCGAAAGAGATCGGTCAGGGTGATCTGATCAAAGTCAGGATCGATGGTTATGTGAAGGTCCGGAGTGCCAACCACAGTGCATCCGGTTTGGATATTATCCTGAAAGGGAAAATCTAAGGAGGACCACATGAGCGAACAGGAAAGAGAAAAAGCTGGAACACAGTATTTTAAAATCGTTTCCGATCCACAGGAATCGGTCAGAGATGTACTGATCGATGTCTATAAAGCCCTGCAGGTCAAGGGCTATAATCCTGTCAATCAGATGGTCGGCTATATCATGTCCGAGGATCCTACCTATATCACCAGCTATAAAGGTTCAAGAGGCAAGATCGCCCGGATCGACCGCGATGAAATCATCGAAGAGCTGGTCCGTTCCTTCGTGGAATATCACCAGCTTGAAGAGAAACGGAAAGAAGAGTGAGAGTTTTAGGTCTAGATTACGGAAGCCGGACGGTAGGCGTTGCCATGTCTGATCCGACCGGATTTCTTGCCTCGCCCCTGGAAACGATCAAGCGGACGGATGAGGTCAATCTGAAATCCACGGTTCGCCGGATCCGTGCTATCTGTGAGGAGAATGACATTCATCTGATTGTATTGGGACTGCCGCTCAGGCTTGACGGCAGTGTAGGAACCAGTGCGGAAAAAGCGCTCCATTTCCAGCATCGGCTTGAACGTGACATTTATAAAGTAAAAGTAGTCATGGAGGATGAACGGCTCTCCACATGGGAAGCTGAACAGCCCATGATAGAGGCCGGTATTCATGACCGGCACAAAAGGAAAGAGGTCGTTGACCAACTGGCGGCCAGAATCATTCTGCAACAATTTCTGGATGGACATACGGAAGAAGAAATAAAGGAGTTAATACCCGATGAGTTTAAATTATGAAGTCAGCCTTTCCACTTTGCAGAACCTTGACTGGATCAATGTGACAGATCTGGAAGAAAATGTTTCCAATGTCATGGAAGTGATCGATGTATGTGAATGGCAGCAGGGGCTTTATATTCTGGCAGTCGATACCAATGATCTGTCAGATGATGATTTCTTTGAAGACGAAGCAGATGAAGAAGAAATCAACGATGATATCGATGCCTATATCCTGAAACTTTGCAGCAAAGAAGAAGCTCAGTTTATGATCGGTGAAGATGAGAGCAACCTTGAATTATATGTAACGACAGACTTTCCCGAAGAGGAATTTAATGCCGTCTCCTCCATACTGAAAGATCAGGCAGACGACGAATATGAACTATCGACCGAAGAGTAAGAAAGAGAAGAGGAATGAGTAATTTATCTACCAGAACTGTAACCCGGCGCGCAAGCGCAGCAAAAGAAAGAAAATCCGTGAAGATCATCCCCTTTGGTGGGCTGGATCAGATCGGCATGAATATGACGGTCATTGAGACCGCTGAAGATATTATCGTCATTGACTGCGGACAGGCATTTCCTGATGACGATATGCCAGGTATCGATTCGATCATCCCGGATTTTCAGTATCTACGTGACAATTACAGCAAAATCCGTGCAGTCGTTCTGACCCACGGACATGAAGATCATATCGGAGCCCTCCCGTATTTTCTGAGAGAGTTCCATGTTCCTGTGTACGGAACCAGACTGACGCTTGGCCTGGTACGAAGCAAACTGGAAGAATTCACAGTGAAAAATGCCAGTTTGCATCTCGTCCAGTCAGGGGACAGTGTCGACCTTGGAGAGATCAAGGTTGAATTTATCCGTACCAATCACAGTATCGGAGACGCAGTTGCGCTGGCGATTACGACTCCGGCCGGCGTGATTATTCACACCGGCGACTTTAAAGTTGATTTTACACCCATCCACGGCGGCGTCATCGATCTGATGCGCTTTGCAGAGCTCGGAAGAAAGAAAGTGCTTGCGCTTTTATCTGATTCGACAAATGCCGAGCGCCCCGGCTATACGATGAGCGAGCGCTCCGTCGGGCATGTATTTACAGAAATGTTCCCGCAGACAGCAGGTCGAATACTTGTCGCAACTTTCGCGTCCAATGTTGACCGTGTACAGCAGATCATCAATGCAGCAGCGATGGTCGGCCGAAAAGTAGTATGCGTCGGCCGGAGCATGGTAAATGTCATCAATACCGCACTCGAACTGGAATATCTGGAAGTACCGGACGGTGTATTGATCGATATTTCTGAAATGAAGGACTACGATGATGATGAACTGGTCATCATTACGACGGGATCGCAGGGAGAACCGATGGCAGCCCTTTCACGGATGGCCTCGGGAGAACACAAGGCGATCGAGATCAAGGAGGGTGACACAGTCATCTTTTCGAGCCGGCCGGTACCCGGCAATGAGAAGACCGTTACCAACGTCATCAACGAACTAATGATGAGAGGCGCCAAAGTGATCTATCAGGACGCTCATGTGTCCGGACACGCCAGTCAGGAAGAGCTGAAACTGATCTACTCTCTGGTCAAACCGAAATACTTTATTCCAGTACACGGTGAATTCAAACATCTGACTGCCCACTCCGGACTGGTTCGTTCCATGGGACATGATCCCAGAAATATTCTGATCCTTTCCAACGGAATGGTTCTGAAACTGGATTCCTACAGTGCGGTTGTGACGGACAGAATCGATGTCGAACCTATCCTGGTGGATGGACTTGGTGTCGGTGATGTGGGCAATGTGGTACTGAAGGACAGAAAGATCCTGTCTCAGGAAGGATTGATGATCGTAGCCATCGGGATCGGTAAGCGAAGCGGCCGGATCGTTTCCGGACCGGAGATCGTCAGTCGTGGTTTTGTTTATGTCAAAGAGTCAGAAGAACTGATCAGAGGATGCCGTGATGTTGTCAGTTCAATCCTGGCAGACTATGGTCCGCTCAGTCAGATGGACTGGAGCAGTGTAAAGACCGATATCCGGGATGCACTGAGAGATTATCTGTGGCGTGAGATCAAGCGCAGCCCCATGGTACTTCCGGTTATCATGGAAGTAGATGAGTAGGAGGGGAAAGGAATATGGCAAAAGTAGGCGCAGTCATTGTTGACGGATTCAACCGACTACTCGCGTTTGTAGCTCGAAATATCAAAAACCTGATCTTTTTTGCTGCTGTAGCGCTCGTTCTTGGCGGAATCATGGCTGTCAGCTACAGCGTGACCTATAACTTTATCAAAACAGATGAATTCGATACCTATGATCCGGAAGGAGAAGTGATCACCATCAACATTCCCGAAGGATCGACAGCTGAAGAAATCGGTGTTCTCCTGAAGGAAAACGAGCTGATCGATAATGTGCTGTTGTTCCGAATCAAGGCAAAGCTGATCGGAGCTGAAGACAACTTCCAGTACGGTGTCTATAAGATCGTACGCGGAATGCCGGCTGAGACGATCATGGAAGTCCTTCAGGAAGGCGGAAAAGCGGAGAGCGTGACGATCACCATTCCGGAAGGATGGTCGATCCGTCAGATTGCACAGTATCTGGAAGAGCAGAATATCTGTCTGGCGAGTGAGTTCGAAGCTGCCTGTAACCGGACAGATTATGATTTCGATTACTACGGACAGATCAACCGCCGCGCCGACCGTGAGTTTTTACTGGAAGGCTATCTGTGGCCGGATACCTATGAGATCATTCCTGAAAACGGTGCGGAAGGTATCGTGAAGAGAATGCTCCGTGAGTTTGAACGTAAATGGGAAAAACATGTACTGTGGAGACAGCAGGCGGTTGAACTGGGTCTTTCTGTAGATCAGGTTATTGCAATGGCCTCCTGTATCGAGCGTGAGGCTATGCTGGAGGAAGAAGCCCCCATGGTGGCCCGCGTTCTTTACAACCGTAATGAAGACGGCCTTCCCTGGGGCCTTAACTGTACGATTCTGTACGCCCTCGGCAAGGAAGGTACCGGTGAGGATTTCGTAAGCTATTCCGACCTTGAAGTGGAATCCCGCTACAATACCTACAAGTATTCCGGCTTCCCTGTGGGTGCTATCTGCAATCCCGGACAGATCGCGATCGAAGCGGTACTGAATCCGGCTGACGGAGACTGGCTGTATTTCATTGGATATGAAGACGGAACCGGTGAGCATCTGTTCACTGCCGATTATTCAGAGTTTGAAGCAGTCGCGAATGGCACCTATGACAGAAATGCCGGGAACGACGAAGAAGAAAATGAAGATGAAGACTATGATGATGAAGACTGATTCCCGGATGGAGCTTCTTTCACCGGCGGGATCCTTCGAATCACTGAAGACCGCGGTGCTTTACGGAGCAAACGCGGTCTACTTAGGTGGAGAGATGTATGGCCTTCGGGCTAAAGCCCGAAATTTCGGAAAAGAAGAACTGGCACAGGCAGTTGCTTTTGCCCATCAGCATGATGTAAAGGTCTATGTCACCGTCAATATCATTGCGCATAATGAACATCTTGACGGAATCGAAGAATATCTTCTCTATCTTGAGAAGATCGGCGTGGATGCACTTATCATGGCGGATGCCGGACTGATTCAGATTGCAAGAAGTACAGTTCCTCAGATGGAAATTCATCTTTCTACACAGGCCAGTGCTACGAACTATCAGACTTTTAACTTCTGGGCGTCCCAGGGAGTCAAAAGAGTGGTTGCAGCTCGGGAAATCTCACTGGCGGAGATGAAAGAGATCCGAAATCATATTCCGGAAGATCTGACGATCGAAGCCTTTGCTCATGGTGCAATGTGTATTTCTATCTCCGGGCGCTGTCTTCTGAGCACATATCTGTCCGATCGGGACAGCAACCTGGGTCTTTGCTCTCAGCCATGCCGATGGAAGTATCGACTGACGGAAGAGACCAGGCCGGGAGAATACTTCCCTGTTATGGAAGGGGAAGAGGGCACCTATATCTTTAATAGTAAAGACCTGTGTATGGTAGAATACCTGCCGCAGATGAAAGAAGCAGGAATCGGCAGCATCAAGATCGAAGGGCGTATGAAAACGCCGCTCTATGTGGCGATGGTTACAAAGATCTACCGGGAAGCATTGGATGATCTTGAGAATGATCCGATTCTTTATGAAAGCAGGAAAGCATATTATAAGGAACAGCTGTCGATGGTTTCTCACCGGGATTATACGACCGGTTTCTACCTGGGAAAACCCGGGCGGGAGGATCAGATCTACACTTCAGCATCCTATATCAAACAGATCGACTTTGCCGGGAAAGTCCTTAAAACAGAAGAGGATGCTCTTCTGGTCGAGCAGAGAGGGAAATTCCTGAAAGGGGATGAACTTTTTCTCCTGATGCCGAAAGGAGAAATGATCCCGGTGATTGCCAGCTTTATTCGTGCAGAGGATGGAACCGAACAGGAAAGTGCGCCTCATGCACAGCAGAAAATCAGGATTCCTCGTCCGGAAACTGAACTGATCCCGGAAGGAACCATTCTGGTCAGAAAGATCTGATCAGGATCATAAACATCGCAGCAGAAAGGAGGACGAAAGGTGGATAATCTGAAACACGGTCAATGGCAAACGATCGTTCAGTCCAGAATCCAAAGCGCGAAGGATCGTCGTGAAGAAAAGCGTCATGCGGATCTTACCCGAGGCGGTGCCAATTACAGGCAGATCCTGGAGCAGTATGTCCGCCGCTCAGATGAGATCACCAGTGGTCTGGGGGATCTTCTGGTCGATATCGTCCTTCCTGTTTACAACAGTGCGCAGCTGCTTAAAAGATGTCTGAGAAGTATTGAGCGTACCAGGATCCGCTATCGTCTGATTCTGATGGATGACGCCAGTACAGACGAAGAGACTGTCCGGGTCCTTGAAAAATACAGGGATAGCCATACGAACGTCCGGCTGATTCGCAATGAGCGCAATATTGGTATGATCAAAACCATCAACCGTGGCCTGGTCATGACCAAAAATCATGTGGTCATTCTTAACGTAGACGTCGAACTTCCGGATGAGTGGCTGGAGCGGCTGATGGCTCCCCTGATTAAAGATCCCACCGTCGCAAGCTGTACGCCCTTAAGCAATCTGGGCATTATCACCGGATTTCCGAAGAGCGGAGTGGAGAATACCATTTTCTCCGATCTTACTGTCGATCAGGTGGACGCCGGCTTCAGACAGATCCGATCGCTGTATTCAACGATTCCCATGGGCGATGGATTCTGTATGGCACTCAATAAGTATGTGATCAAAAAGATCGGAATCCTCGATCAGCAGACTTTTGAAAAAAGTTACGGCAGCAGCCGTGAATGGTGTATCCGAGCTGCGCAGGCTGGATACCGGAACGTGGCTGTCGAAAATCTTTATGTATATCACGGACATACCAGAGCCTATCGGCCGGAAGAGCACCGGCGGATGGATGAAGAGTTCACCAAGCGGATTCTGGAAAAGCATCCGGACTACAATAAGCTTCTGGAGGATTATTCCGAACAGGATGCCCTGCTTCCGGCGCGAGCCTATGTGTTTGCCCGCCTATCCGCGGATCTGGGACAAAAAAAATATCTGATCCTGGGATCCAGTCAGAAATCCAGCTATTATTATCGTTACTGCGAAGAACATCGGGGAGAAACCGATATCTTTCTGTATGTATCCTATGAGCCGCTGACACATCAGTATAAACTGGAATACAGTTATCAGGATCACACGGAGATACTCTGGATGCAGGATCTCGGCGGTGTCTTTCATTTCTGTGATATGATCCGGATCAACGGAATCAATGCTGAGAACCTCAGAGAATATCCTGATCTGTATGAACACCAGGAAGCACTCATTCGATATGCAGAGCGTTCAGGTGCCAGACTTGTTGCGATGATTCATGATTATTACTGCATCTGTCCCGGCGTCTATCTGATGGGTGAGAACAACGCCTACTGTGAACTTCCGCCTGCCGAGACATGCGATAAATGTCTGGCACAAATGGATCTGTCTTTCTCTGTAATGAAACCGACTTCGATTACAGAATGGCGTGAAAAGTGGCAGCACTTCTTCGATGCATGTCAGGAGATAAGACTATTCTCAGAAGATTCCTTCCATCTGATGAAGAAGACCTATGAGAGGCTGGATCAGCTCCATATCATTCCGGAAGAACCCACTGCTTTGCCGAAAATCGTAAAAAGAGCCAAATTGACGGATACCGTGAATATCGGACTGATGGGCAAGATCGGAAAGCTGGAGGGAAGTGAACTGGTAGCGGATCTTGCGGCTGCCGCTCAGATGCAGGCCCTCCATATGAATATCATTCTGTTTGGAGAAACAAGCGAAAAGATCTCGTCCAAAAAATTCCGGCAGACAGGGTCATTCAGGTTTTCTCAGCTGCCTAAGCTTTGTCTTCATGAAGATATCGACATGTTCCTCAATACCTCCATCTATCCCGAAGTATATTCTGATCTGATCAGAGTGAGCCAGGACCTCGGTTTGCCGGTGGCATCACTTCCGATCGGGGCGGCCATGCAGCAGGTGAGACGGTACAGCGATGGACTGCTTTTGTCAAAGAAAGATGCATGGAGCATCGTCGATGAACTGCTGGCATTTGCCAGAGGACAGGGCATCAAACAGTCTTCCTACAACCGAAAACTCCTGTTTGTCTATGAAAAAGAAAGCTATTTCATGCGTTTTCGTGTTGAGCATCTTCGGGAACAGCTTCTTGGATACGGAATTTCACCAGATCTTTGTCAACTCGGAAAACTCAAGAATAATGTGCTCAGACACTATGACCAGGTAGTCTTCTTTAACTGTGAGTGGAGCCGGAGAATGAATCGTTTCTACAATTATGCGGAGCGGACCGGCATTGAGATATGGAACAGTCTTTCGAGTTTTGATGCAGACAGCAATACGATCGATCCGGGCCTGGAAAGAAGCCGTGGATGTCTGGTGCCGGACGAGATGATGCGTCAGCAGGTGATGGAGAAGTACAAGGATTTAACAGTTGTTGTACAGAAAAATGTCATCAGCTATGAAATGCGCACACTTGCCAAACGAGCCATGAAAATCCGCAGGAAAAGCGCAAACGGACCAATGGCATTCGGTTTTGTCAGTGTCGGAAGAAGTTCCCACGAAGATATCAGTTCGATCGCACCGGATATCAGAAAGCTGATGGATGAGCGGGAGGATTTCCGCCTGAAGATGATCGGAGACGAACAGATCCCTGAGACGCTGAAGTACTTTGATTCGAGGATCGATACAGCAGCTTTTTCTTCCTGGCTTGAACTGACGGAGCAGCTTAGTGAGGTATCCTATCTTCTGGTTCCTCATTCCGATCAGTTTGATCCACAGTTTCTGCATATGGACAGCCGTCCCAATGAAGCGGCTCTGGTAGAGGTACCCTGCATATCGGAATACAGTTATGCCGATATCAAGGTAGAGGATCATGACTGGCGCACAGCACTGCTTAAAGCATTGGAAGAGCCTGAAAAAAGCGGGAAGCTTGGTAAAGCTTCCCGCGAATGGGTACTCAGAAAGGCGACAACGGAAACCCTGGAGGCAGATGTACTTCGGTGTTTCCACGTTGAGGATTTTTAGTGCTTTCTTTGGGTTTTAAGGATTTTCACGATTGCCGGGAGCACGATCCATAGAATCAGGATCTCCACAGGCAGCATGCCGACATTCTTGATCACACGGCTGGGAATATTCGCCCAGAAAGCTTTACCGTAAAGTACAGTGATCCACACACTGTTCAGCAACAGGTGGATCAGGACATTGATCAGTGCCTTTGAAATGATGATTCGTTTCAAAGAGCACTGATTTTTGTATAGAAACAGTCCGAAGATGATGCCGGTCAGAACAGCGGAAAGCGTAAATCCCGGGAAATAGGGACCTGTCGGTTTGATAAACAGCTGAAGGATATCAACGATACCGCAGGCAAGACCTGCACAGGCAGGTCCGTACAGCATTCCCATGAGCCCGGCAGCGATAAAGCTGAAGCTTAAGCGAAGGGACTCGGTAATTTGTATCGATGCAACCAGGTTAAGCACCAGATCCAGTGCCAAAAGCATCGACAGGCCGGTCAGTGACCGGACGTTCTTCAATTCTGCAAGAGAATCGGTAAAGGATGTCAGGATCTTTTTCAATTTCTTTCCTCTTATGATAGTACTTTTGTGCAGTATATCACGGCCATCGGTATTCGTCAAATATCAATGTAAAATGGTAAAGAAAGAGAAAAGAGGAAATTTATGTAGAAGAGAAGAATATGGAAAATTAGAGCTATTCTGAAATTTGGAGATACTAATTAATCAAGAACAGTAATTCTTTTATTACAAAATGAGATCGAGAAACCAAAGACAGTAATAATAACCGATATATCCTGATTGATGAATTGAAATCGATTACGGAGGCATCTTTGAAGCTTAACAGGTTTTTTGAGTAGAATGCCAGAAGAGATAAAAGGCAGCTGAAGATGAAACGTAAGCCTGTTGGGAAGCAGTACGAAAGAAGATACAGAATCAGGATTTTATAGATCTATTTGAGCGCTTTGGTGAAACATGAATGGAATATTAAGTAGTCGGTTTTCCCAACTGGTTGTTTTTTATCAATTACGATAAGCAGAATTCGTGAAAAACGGACGACTTATCTGTTTTTTCAAGATATTGTCTTTAGTTTTAATCTATTGTATAATAAGCAGGATAGTTTTTCTTTGATATTCTAACCAAAAGAGGTGAGTAGAATCATTTGTGGCAAAAAACCATATAAGAAATGGACATTAAGTGATGATTAAAATTATTACATTTAAGTTCATTAAAAGACTTCGGACGGATGACTTCATGGGATATGCTGCCCAGATTTCTTTTTATTTGCTAGTTTCTTTGA
This sequence comes from Bacillota bacterium, assembly GCA_017420625.1. The sequence continues at coordinate 1,049 of JAFOIR010000185.1, read as the reverse complement.
TTCCTCTGCTCATCATGATGACTGCTTTGCTGGGAGGATCGAGGATCGTGGAACTGGAAATGCTTCTGGAAATATTGGGAGATACGCATATTTTTCCTGCTAGTACGCTGACGATGATCGATACTATGTTTCAAGGGGTTACACTCCCTACGCAGTCGATTCCGATCTATGTAATACTCGTGATCTGGTTTGCTTCACGTGGAATTCGTGCCATCATGAATGCGATCCATATGACATTTCGGACCCGTAATTCATTCAGCATTCCACGTCATTTTCTGCTATCTTTCTTCTATACGATTTGTTTCGTCCTGATGATCGTACTGTTTGTGATTCTGATCATTTTTGGTGATCGTCTATTTACATTCCTTTACCAGACATTTCAGAAGCAGATCTTTATCTCTATGATTGTTCGCCTAATCCGATATGTGATCCCTCTATTGTTTCTGCTTGTTTTTTACACTGTTCTGTATCGTGTAATACCAGGCAAAGAGCTTCGGATACAAGATGTGTTACCCGGTTCCATAGGAGCCACGATCGGTTCCTATGTGGTCAGTTTAGTTTTTTCACTATTTGTATCAAGGTCAACGACGAACTATTCGGCTATTTATGGTGGGCTTGCCAGTATAGCCATCCTATGCACATGGATGTGGTTGTTTGCGTTGGTTTTGATTCTCGGTTCTGAACTCAATGCTTGCATCTATGAAGTGAAAAATGATACAACTCTTATCAGTATCTACTAAAGGAGGATAATCCAATGAAGTATAAGCAGGAGATACAAAAATACTTTGATCAGCACTGGTTTGATATGATGCAGGATGTCGCTCGGATCTGCAACATTAATTCGGAAAAAATGCCTCCCAAGGAAGGCATGCCTTTTGGTGAAGGACCTTATCAGGCACTTTGTGAATTTGGTGAGATCGCAAAAGAAAAAGGTTTTTCCATGAAAACTTATGGGAATGCGGTTGGTTCGATCGACCTTTCAGATGCGCCTAGGCAACTGGATATTCTGGCTCATCTGGATATTGTTCCTGCTGGTGAAGGTTGGACAG
>JAFOIR010000184.1 GCA_017420625.1 Bacillota bacterium | reverse complement strand
GGTAGCAGGCAAAGCCTGCGCAGGGAAAGCGGCAGCGTTCCCTGGGACGGAAGCCTGGCACTCGGATGAGAGCCAAGCTGTAGTCAGCCCATCCGGCGAGGATCGCAATTCACGCTCAGGGGCGTGTATAATTGCGCCCTTACACAGTAAGGGACTACTGCGTTTCGCTCTGGCTTTCGGCCTGCCGCTTCACGCTCTGGATCATTTCCAGATTGTCGGACCTTCTGAAGAGCGCCTTCAGGATCAGCTCGATTTGCTCCGTCGTGAACTCGTCCGGAGACAGATACTGTTCCAGCATAGCTCCGTGAGTGCAGAGACGGTGAGTGCGGGCGTTACGGGTCAGCTCGGCTTCCTTCTGCTTCAGTTTCTTCAGGTTTTCCTGTCTGAGCTTCAAGTCCTGCTCGGCCTTCTCGCGTTCAATTCGCAGCTCGTCAATCGTCTTTTTGCGTGCCATGTGATCACCTCCTTCCTGTATTTGGGTATAACAAAAGCGACCAACTTTTTACGGTTGATCGCCTTTGCTCTACTCAATTATTCATTTTATGAGCCAATTAGTGGATCGAGCTTTCTTTCTAGTTGCTCTCGGTTTTTCTTCTTCAGTTCACATTCCCAGATTCGTATTACCGTCCACCCACGGCTTTCAAAACGCATTGTTATTTCCTTGTCGTGCTGGATGTTTCGATTGCGTTTCGTTTCCCAGAAATCTTTGTTGTTTTCTGGTCTTGTGTTTCTACAATCATGACCGTGCCAGAAACAACCATCAACAAAAACTGCTACGATATTCGATCTGGGCAGCCAGTTTCGCGGCAGCCTCCGGATCAGTCTTGGCCTGCTCCTCAAGTTTCTTTCGCGATCGGATACTCGTTGCAACCTCTCTGGCCCTCAGTTCAGCTAGTTTCGCGGCGGCCTCAGGATCGGTCTCAGCCTGCTTTATTAACTCTGCTCTGTGCTGCCTTGACCACTCGTTTGTGTGGTCGCGCTTTGCCCGGAGCTTGGCGGCTGCCTCCGGGTCCGTTTCAGCCTGCTCTATCAGTTTTCGACGACTCTTCATGGTCGCCTCAGACTTATATTGCAGATGCGCTGCCAGTTCTACGGCAGCTTCCGGATCGGTTTCAGCTTTCGCCTCTATCTCTTCCCATTTTGTCTTTTGCTGCTGGTAATGCCGCTTATATTTCTCACGTCTCTGAGCATTCACTTGCTCTGCATACTCCGGATCAGCCTCCATACGGGCCTTTTTCTTGGCGTTACTTCTGTGAGAAGCTTCACGCTGCTTCTGCCTTTTTGCCTCAAGCTCTGCGGCAGCCTCCGGATCGGTAAGAGCGCGTTCCTTGAGTTCATCCATGGCAGCCTTGCGTTTAGCGGTATGCTTTCTGGTGGATTCAGCTTTTCCTGCCAGAATTCGGGCCGCATATTCTGGATCCCGAGCCATTCTTTCCTCGCGGCGCTGTTTGTTCAGGCGGTTCTTTTCAGCCTGAGTCTCACGACGTACTCTGAGGGTCTCGGCAGCCTCCGGATCAGTCTTGGCCAGCTCTTCAAGCTCCGCGATCGGAACATGGTTCCTATAGTAGCGTTCCATATTCTTCTTGTTTCGCTCGATGCGCTTGGCTTCCTTTTGGGCCTGATATTCCGGGTCGGCTTCCCGTTTTGCTTTCGCCCTGGCACGTTCCCGGCGGCCCTTCTCGCGCTGCTTTTCGTAGTATGCTTCCAGTTCCGCAGCTGCAGCCGGATCAGTCTTGGCGGCTTCTTTAAGCGCTGCCAACTTGCTTTTTTGGCGCTCACGAGTGCGCTGGCTGTTTGCTCTCTTCCTCGCAGCCTCCTCGGCCTCACGCATGGCGGCGAGTTCTTCCTCGCTGATCTCCGGCATAGGCGGGAGATAGTTGCCGATGAAGTTAAAGTAGATATCGAGCTTTTGCTCCCTGGCTTTTCCGTGACCGCCGTTCGGGGCATGAACGATGATTTTGTCGATGAACTCATAGAGCATATCATCGGACAGCTCCGTGATGTTCTGATACTTCTTTACAAGAGCCACAAAACGGTTGATATCGGCTCTCTTAGGGATAATATCCGTCTCCTTCGCTTCAAGTTCAGAAACACGGCTCTCGAGCCGGGATTGTTCCTCATCGTACTGCGTTATGAGCTTTTGGACCTGACGCTCCGGCATCGTGCCTTTGATCTGGCTCTCGTAGAGGCCCCGGATCAAATTATCGAGTTCGGTGATACGTCTGGTGGCTTCAGCAAGCTCCTTCTTTTCTTCGGATGAGGTTTGCTGCTGTTTCTGTTCCCACTGGGCCATCAGTTGCCCAATGAAAGCATCTTCGTCCTGAAGGACATATTGGGAAACAGCCTGGACTGCTTTCAGAAGAGCAGCTTCGAGCTGCTTGATCCCGACATAATGTGAAGAGCAGGCGTGATAGATGTTGCGGTATTTGCTGCACTGGAAGCCACCGGACATGGGATCCCATTCTTTGGAATCCTTCATATTCTGGGCATGATAGCCCAGTCTCGATCCGCAGTCAGCACAGAAGACCATACCAGACAAACGGTGAAAATATGGACCTCTTGAGATCTTCTTCGGAGATCGCTTTCTGAGTTTGTTTGCACGGTCCCAGGTCTCCTGGTCGATGATGGCCTCATGCGTATCAGGAAAGAACAGCAGCTCGTCCTCCGTGGCCTTTCTGCGTTTCTTTGACTTGAAGCTTTCACGCACGGTCTTTCCCAGTACCGTATGACCGAGATATTCTTTGCGGTCGAGGATGGAAGCAAGCGCCGCATTCGTCCAGATATAGGGATCTTTGTACCGATGGTTACGGGAGACCATGCCTTCTCGCTGTTCCCAGTAAGCTGACGGTATCAATATCTTATCAGCGGAAAGCACTTCGGCTATGGTCCTGAGAGGCTTCCCCTCCGCAGCCATAGCATAGATACGCTTCACGACTTCGACAGCTTCCGGATCGACAAGAAGCGACTTGTCCTCAGCCATCTTGTATCCATACGGAACCGCGCCGCTGCATCGGAGACCATGCTCCATACGGTTTCGGAAGATGGCCTTGATCTTCTTGCTGGTGTCCCTGGCATACCACTCGTTCATGATATTCAGGAACGGGGTGAACTCGTTCTCTGTCGGGCTGTCGCTGTCAATGTTGTTGTTGACGGCGATAAAACGGACACCCTTATCAGGGAAGAGGATCTCCGTGTAGAAACCTACCTGAAGATAGTTCCTGCCGATTCGGGACATATCCTTGATGAGGATCGTTCCCACGTTCCCGGCCTTCACCTCGTCCAGAAGGGCGGTGAAGCCAGGACGGTTGAAGTTGGTTCCGGTATAGCCGTCGTCAGTGAAGTGACGAATGTTTCTGAAGCCTTTGGCCTTGGCGTAGTCTTCCAGATACTTTTTCTGATTGACAATGGAATTCGACTCGCCTTGCTGCTCATCGTCACGGGAAAGGCGCTCATACAGCGCTGTGATCTTTTCTTTCATACTGGCTTTTCCTCCTTTCTCTCAGTATGTAAAAATGTCCGGAAATCCTTATTCTATAAGGCTTTTCGGACATTGGCCGATATGTCGGAACTGTGCGAAACCTTATCTCATAAAGACTCCGCAAATATTATCCTCAAAAATAGCTCTCTTTGGAGGATTGCATGTTAGTTGCTTCAGAACTGAATCGTAGGAAGCCTCGTTTTTGTACTTGCATTTCTCGCATGCGAAGTAGTCCTCAATGACGGTGTAGACAGGAGAACCTAACCTTACAGGAAGGACAACCAACCGCCCTTCCTTCTCTGCCTGAAGGAGTTCTTGGATATGTTCTTCGCTCGCCATACTTTTCTCCTTTTCCATCAGGATACTTCTGTTCCTTCTTCTTGGATCTCTTGCAGTTTCGTCAGCATTGGACACCGCAAATTCTTATCCAGAATAATCTTTGCTGCTTCCAATGCAGTCTTGTACTTCTCAGGATTAGCAAGCATGAGCTGAACGTACTTATTGGAGCCAGCCTGCTGCGTGCCGATCAAGTCACCTGCGCCGCGATTCGCCAGGTCCGCTTCAGCAATCTTGAAACCGTCATTGGTCTCGCACATGACCTGAAGTCGAGCAAGCGCTTTATCTGTCTGGTTATCGCTTTCCAGAACGCAGTAGGATTGCGCATCACCGCGCCCGACACGACCTCTCAGCTGGTGGAGTGTAGAGAGACCAAACCGCTCGGCACTGGTAATGACCATAGTAGTGGCAGTAGGAACATTAACGCCTACCT
>JAFOIR010000183.1 GCA_017420625.1 Bacillota bacterium | reverse complement strand
TGAAAGCCCGATCACGCGTGAACGAACAGAATCGACACCTTTGGAAAGCAGTTTCTCTCGGTCCACACTTAAATAACGGTCAATTTTGCCTTCATCCACCGAGACCAGCAAGGTTCCATGCTGGTAACACGGTCCCTTGGTCTTATAATAGGCATTGCCGGAAAACTTCCTCCCATTGACTTCAATGTCATTGCGGCCGCTGAGAACAGCAGGGATTCCGTAGCTTTTGACAGCAGACAGAATCACATCTGTCTGATTGGCGACATTGAAATCCTCCCGCATGGCCAGAAAGGTATAGTTGAGATTTCCCAGATCATGAAAAACCGCGCCGCCGCCGGATAATCGGCGGGCTAAATGCCCGCCTTCCTTTTCCAGCAAGCTGACGCGGCATTCTTTAAAACAGTTCTGATTCCTGCCGATCACGACCGTATTCTGGTTTTGCCAGAGATACAGGATGGCCTGGCCGGGAAGAAGTGTTTTCAAAAATGCCTCTTCCCTTGCCAGGTTCTGATACGGACAGGTACTATCTTTAGGACTTACATATAAGAATGTCTCTTCGATCATACTTCCTTCTGATACCGTAATTTGGGTTTACGTGCAGCTGTAACCTCGTCCGGACGGCCGATCACCGTATGATGCGGTGCCTGATGCAGACTTTCCGGATCGCTGTAAGCTCTTTCATAGATCTCACGAATGGCTTTGATCGCTTCGTCCATGGTTTCTTTCGTTTCAGTCTCCGTGGGTTCGATCATCAGCGCTTCATGTACGATCAGCGGGAAATACATGGTAGGCGGATGAATGCCATAATCAAGAAGTGCCTTTGCAGCATCCAGCGCTGAAACGCCGGTCTCCTTATGCAGCTTATCCAGGCTGATGACAAATTCATGCATGCAGGTTACCGGGAACGCAGCCGGGAAGATATCTTCCAGTGCTTTTCTCATATAATTGGCGTTGAGCACAGCATTGCGGGATGCTTCCAGAACCCCTTCTCTTCCAAGCATCGTAACATAAGTCAGCGCTTTGACGACCACCAGGAAATTGCCGTAGAATGAACGCATGCCGCCCAGCGACTTGACAGGCTGATTCAGATGATACTTGCCGTCTTCGCCTTTTACCGGACGAAATCCGGGAAGGAAACAGGCCAGATCTTCTCTTACACCCACTGGTCCGCTTCCGGGACCGCCGCCGCCATGAGGCGTTGCAAACGTTTTGTGAAGATTGAGATGCATGACATCAAATCCCATATCACCGGGACGGGCAATACCCATGACAGCATTCAGGTTCGCGCCGTCATAGTAGCAAAGTCCGCCTGCCTCATGAACGATCCGGGTAATATCTTCAATGTTCTTATCAAAAATACCAACCGTATTCGGATTGGTCAGCATCAGACCGGCAGTATCCGGTCCGACCGCTGCTTTCAGGGCTTCCAGATCCACGCATCCATCCGGTCCGGAGGGAATATTCACGACATCATAACCGCACATAGCTGCACTGGCCGGATTGGTTCCGTGTGCAGAGTCCGGCACGATGATCTTCGTTCTCTCTTCATCGCCGCGATCTTTATGATAGGCTTTGATGACCAGAAGGCCGGTAAACTCACCGTGTGCTCCGGCTGCAGGCTGGAAGGTAAATGCGGCAAGACCCGTGATGGCAGAGAGTTTCTCTTCCATACGAGCCAGAACTTCCAATGCGCCCTGAACCGTATCTTCGCTCTGCAGCGGATGAATGTTTGTAAAGCCAGGCAGAGAAGCCATCTCTTCATCGATGGAAGGATTGTATTTCATCGTGCAGGAGCCAAGCGGATAGAATCCGTTATTGACACCATGTGCCCGTCTCTCCAGTGCACTGTAATGACGGCTGATCTCTGTCTCCGATACTTCAGGCAATGCTGCTTTCTCTTCTCGAAGAAGCGCTTCGTCAACCTGATAGGCCGGGACGTCCAGCTTCGGAAGGATGGAAAGGTGACGATCTTTCGAGCCATTTTCAAATATCAGCTTCATCTTGCCACCTCCTCTGCAGTCCGGATGACTTCATCCATCATCTCACGGGTATTTTTCTCGGTGCAGCACCAGAGGATCCGGTTCTCACCAAGCGGCAGGCCGCCAAGGATTCCCTTTTCATCGAGTTTCTGCAAAAGCGTCTGACTGAACTTTCCTTCTGTCACGAATTCATGGAAGAATTCACCTTCAAAAGCCAGAGCAAATCCTGCTTTTTTAAGTCCTTCAGCCAGATAATGTGCTTTACTCATGCAGCTAAGTGCCATTTCTCTCATGCCTTCCGGACCCATTGCAGACAGATAAACAGCTGCCGTCAGTGCACAGAGCGCTTCATTGGAACAAATATTGCTGGATGCTTTCTCACGTTTGATATGCTGCTCTCTGGCCTGAAGCGTCAGAACATAGGCTCGGCGTCCTTCGGAATCAGTCGTCTCACCGACGATTCGTCCGGGAAGCTTGCGCATCAGAGCCTGCGTTGCAGCCATAAAGCCAAGATAGGGACCGCCGAAACCGATCGGCATACCCAGAGGCTGTCCCTC
>JAFOIR010000182.1 GCA_017420625.1 Bacillota bacterium | reverse complement strand
TGTCATCGAATGGTCGGACAGCTCCAGCAAAACCATGGTGTACAAGTATGACATGAACGGCAATGAAATCATGATGGGGGCTCAGCTGACGGTTCGGGAGAGCCAGGCGGCGGTCTTCGTCAACGAAGGACAGCTGGCCGATATCTTCGAGCCCGGCCGGTATGAGTTGCAGACCAGCAACATGCCGATCCTGACCGCGCTGAAGAGCTGGAAGTACGGCTTCAACAGCCCCTTCAAGTCGGATGTGTACTTCGTCAATACCAAGCAGTTCCTTGACCGCAAGTGGGGGACGACGAATCCCGTCATGATGCGCGACACCGAGTTCGGCATGATCCGCCTGCGCGCGTTCGGCATCTACGCCTTCCGCGTCAGCGACCCGAAGACCTTCCTGACCGAGGTGTTCGGCACCTCCGCTCTGTTCACGACCGAGGGCGTCGAGGGCCAGATCAAGCGCACGCTGGTCAGCGGCCTGAGCGACGCGATCGCCGAGAGCAAGATCCCCGCGCTGGACCTGGCTGCCAATTACGAAGAACTGGCCGCCTATGCCCTGCAGGCGATCAATCCGAAGCTGGCTGACCTGGGCCTCACGCTCTGCAGCTTCGTGATCGAAAACATCTCCCTCCCCGAAGAAGTGGAGAAGAGCATCGACAAGCGGACTTCCATGGGCGTACTCGGAAATCTGGACCAGTATGCCAAGTATCAGGCTGCTGAAGCAATGCGCGAAGCAGCCAACAATCAGAACGGAATGGCCGGCATGGGCGTCGGTATGGGCGCCGGAGCTGCTATGGGACAAATGTTTGCACAATCGTTTGGAAATACACCCTCGTCTCCCGCTCCTGTGCAAACGTCCGGAACTGTATGCACTGCCTGCGGCGCAACTGTACCTGCCGGCTCCAAATTCTGTCCCGAATGTGGTGCAAAACAAAAAGCCGGTGCATTCTGCACAAGTTGCGGGAAAGAAATCCCTTCCGGTACTAAATTCTGCCCTGAATGCGGTGCAAAGCAATAATCATTCAAATAAAAACGGGAGCTGCTGACACAATGTCATTCAGATAAGGATGACGGAAAGAGAACTGGAACTGAAATGGGTTCCGGTCTCTTTTTTTGTTAAGAAAATTGCAGAAAAGGGTTGACAGAACGGGCAAAATGTGCGGCCGCTTTCGCTACTGAATTAAAGAAGTCGGTAGCGAAAGCGGCCCTTGAAAACAGGTATGAACCTGATTTCAAGGAGGGCACAGGATGAACTATTCCACATTTATCAAAGAAAAACTGGTATCCCTCATCAACGAGATGGATCAATATCATTGGTTATTTACTCGTAATGCAGAAAAAGATTTCAGTCGCATCAAGAAATGGTCATTTGGAGAGATCATGAGATTTATCATTTCCATGGAAGGAAAGTCACTAAAGGATGAACTTCTGGAGCATTTCAACTTCAGTGTGGATACTCCAACGAATTCATCCTTCAACCAGAGGCGTGCACAAATATTGCCTGAAGCCTTTGAATTTCTGTTTCGGGAGTTTACCGCCGTTGCATCTGGAGAAAAACTGTTTCGTGGATATCGTTTGCTGGCCTGTGACGGATCAGATCTGTGTATTGCACACAATCCGCAGGATGAAACAACATATTTTCAATCCACACCAGACTCAAAAGGCTTTAATCTAATGCATCTGAACGCTTTGTATGATTTACTGTCCAGGACATATGTGAATGCCATTATTCAGCCTGCACGTCAGGAAAACGAGAATAAAGCCATGTGCGATATGATTGACAGGTATCCCGGACATTCGAAGACGTTATTTATCGCTGACAGAGGTTATGAAAACTACAACATTTTTGCTCATGTTCAGGAAAATGGGATGTTTTACTTGATTCGCGCCAAGGATATTACCAGCAATGGAATTGTTTCATCACTGAAAAATCATTTGCCAGACGATCGGGAATCCTTCGATACTTCTGTTTCCATCACGCTGACAAAGAAGCAGATTAATGAGGTAAAGGCCAACAAAGAGAAATATCGAATCATAATGAAAGACAGACCGTTTGACTTTGTAGACTTACACATCAATTGGTTTTATGAAATAAAGATGCGAATCGTTCGTTTTCCAATCGCTGACGATTCTTATGAATGTATAATCACAAATCTTCCGCTAGAAGAATTCTCTCCCGAAGATATAAAAGCGCTCTATCATATGCGATGGGGTATTGAAACATCCTTTCGGGAATTGAAGTATTCCATAGGATTAACTCATTTTCATTCGAAAAAGCCAGATTATATCAGGCAGGAAATATGGGCTCGTTTGATTCTCTACAACTTCTGCGAAGCAATCACTACAAAAACCATTATGCGCCAAAGCAATCGGATACGAAAACATTGTTATCAATTGAACTTTACCCGCGCTATTCACATTTGCCGTTTCTTCCTTTCCATACGAAAAGGAGCCCCTCCTGATGTGGAATCCCTCATCAGTCGGGAGCTCCTCCCTGTCAGACCTGGACGAATAGAC
>JAFOIR010000181.1 GCA_017420625.1 Bacillota bacterium | reverse complement strand
CCACGAACCCACTTGGAAACCGTGTTCGTGTGCAATTCCTCTCTGGTGATTTGTTCGTAAAGCCTGATGAAGTCTGTTTGGCGAAGGTGTTTTTCCTTCAGTGCCTCTCCGAATCTGCGGGCAAAGAACTCGTTGCGCTCCTGTGTTGCTCGGCTTTTCATATTGCCTCCTGTGCATGAATCGATGTTAATTCTTAGTCTGAGACCGTGATCCGCCTCGTTGAGGGCATGTTGATTGCGGTGTTGAAAATCGCCCTATACGAGGTTATATTGTTGCTGATATGAAATATTACTTCATCACAGTAACATTATACGAGGCGAATACGAGAGTCAAGTGAGGAGCGGAGACAGATGGCGAACGTAAGGGTGAACGATCTCTCCGTGATACTTGACTCGGCTGACATAAGGGGGATCTTCGTCAACGGAAAGACCGCCGAGAAATACTATCTGAGATACGCTGAGAGCGAAACGGGCAGGAAGGCAGTCTGCCTTCCTTCCACGAGCCCGGCCAACGCCGCGTGGAGCGAGGAGAGGCTGGCGGAAGCCTGGGGCGCCGGGATACTGGGATGCGTCCGTGAGGCTGATGGCAGCGGCTGACCCGGCATGAGGCGCGATGCCGCAAAGAGACATAAGGAAACCCCGCTCCGGAAGGAGCGGGGCTTTTGCGTATCATGGAAGCCGGTCGGCCCGGCCTTACTCGGACAGGAACCCCCTGCCTATTATCTCGCTGGAGTTGGTCACCACCGTGAAGGACGACGGGTCGATGCGCCGGGCGGCCAGGCGCATCTTTATTGCGTCGGTGCGGTGGCATACGATGAGCAGGACTGTCCTCTCCTCACCGGTATACATGCCGGTGGCGTTGTAGCAGGTCACTCCCCTGTGGAGGACGTTCATTGCGTACGCGGCTATCTCGTCCGGCTTGTCGGTGATGATGGTGAACGCCTTGCCCGTGTTGAGCGAATCTATGACGCTGTCCACCAGGAAGCCCTTGGCGAAGAGACCCAGCACCGAGTAGAGCCCGGCCTCGACGCCGTTTATGAAGAAATTGCTCACGGCGATGAGGACGTCGCTAATGAGCAGCGCGGTGCCCACGTTGAGGCGGGTGTACTTCTTCAGGATGAGTGCTATTATGTCCGTGCCGCCGGATGACGCGTCGCAGTCGAATATTATGGCGGCTGCTATGCCGCTGAGTATGACCGAATAGAAGAGCTCCATGAAGGTCTGGGAGGTGAGGGGGCCGTCAAGGGGCATCACCCGCTCCAGCAGGCGGACGAGCAGGGAGTACTCCAGTGTGCAGAACGCCGTCATTATCCCGCACTCCTTCCCCAGCACCGCGGCGCCCAGTATCAGCAGGGCCGCGTTCAGTATCAGCAGGTGCTGGGCCTGGGTGAGGGCTGGAATGAGTTTGGCCAGCAGGATGGAGAGGCCGCTTACCCCGCCGGTGGCGAACCTGTTGGGCGACTTGAAGAAGTACACCCCGACGGTCAGCAGCACTATGCCGAGCTGCAGCTTGAGGTGCCTGATCACTGTCTCTTTCGATATCTTCATCCCTTGTTCACTCCTTGTAAAAGACTTCTGCCGGCGTCTGCGGCCGCGCAGTCATTATTGCCGTTCGTTGGATTGTAAGCAAAAACTGTAGTGGTCTTTTATGCCATCATATGCATACGATTGTTGTGTTAATGCAGGCCCAGTTCCTTCAGCCTGTATGCCACAGGACTCATGTATCCAAGGCTGCTATGCAGCCTTTTTCTATTGTAGAAGATCTCGATGTAGTAGAACAGATCCTTTCTTACATCGTCAATTGTAGCATACTCTCTCCGGTATCGTTGCTACGACATTGATGCGCTTGAAGCGTTGTCTGCAAATGAATCGGAAATTGATGGCCTGTTTCGTCGCCTGCCGGTACAATTCCGCAATACATACGACAATCTTGCAGATATACATAGCGCGAATATGCTTTATAAGTATTCGTACGAGGCTTTTGTCGATGGGCAAATGCTCCAGAAAGCTATCGAGTCTGGCACGATAGAATTCGGATTAACGAGTAGCGGGAAGGCAATCAGCAGAGTTAATGACTATTTACACTTTTTGTTGGGGAATGGAATCGTAGCCGACGTATTCTCTGAATACAGGAATGCTGTCAAGAGTCTTATGTCTGCGTTAGTGTATAAGTACTCAACTCAGGATACCTAAACATCAAATCGTTGAACCATTTGGTCAGAACAAAGCATAGTATCGATTAACAGAATTAGCACAGGCAGGTTATAATTGCCACGGGTTTTAGTTGCCCGAGTGCAGTGTTACCTCAGCAACTAGGCGAGTGAACAAAAGCAGACCGATGTCAAACGCAGGTGCCACGGCTGCCTTGGCTTTGGACTAAAGATCTTCAGGAAAAGACAACTGATATGGGAAAGAATCGCATGGACGAGCAGCGTTCAGAGGGTGATTATGGGTTATTTATGGGTTTTTGCTAATTCTGGGATATAGCGAAGAAAAGTGCTTATTTTAAGTTTTGCCTTAAAACAAGCACTTTTTCGTTGGTACGAGAATTATTATGGGACTTACATACGATTAATAGCGATGAAGGCAAAGCGTTGTTTGAAATGACAGTGGGTCAGCAAAATGGACCCACTGTTTTTGTGTCTAAAGTTTAAGGAAGGAAGTAATAAGTTGGAGTGCCTCTTATGGTGAGAGAAGCGTTCTGGAACGTTTATCGTCCGGGATGTTCGGAGCATTATCTGCTGCATGTCCTTAGAGACGATCCCGCCTTCGTGAAGGAACTTGATCTTGTTCTGGAGAAGGATAAGCGTATCATTGGTCAGATTGCTTTCGTTAAGGCAGTTATCAGTTCCGATGACGGGAGTAAAATACCTGTCCTGACGATGGGACCGATCTGCATCTCACCGGAACTGAAAGGAAATGGATACGGCAGAATCCTGCTGAATAAATCTCTTGAGAAAGCGGCTTCAATGGGATTTGGGGCTGTCCTGATCGAGGGGAACATCGGGTTCTACGGTGGCAGCGGGTTTAGATATGCGTCCGTATTCGGCATCCGGTATCATGATTTGCCGGAGGGCTCAGACTCGTCATTTTTTCTTTGCAGGGAGTTGATCCACGGTTATCTGGACGGAATCACCGGAATTTATGAAACGCCGGCGTGCTATTTCGTGAAAGATACGGAGGTGGAGAAATTCGATCTGAGCTTCCCGGAAAAAGAGAAAAAGGTGCTTCCCGGTCAGCTGTTCTGAATGAAACAGGCTCCCAGCCTCCTTTCCGGAGGCCGGGAGCCTTGTTATCTTTGCGAAGTGTTCAGAAATCACAGGTCATAATACAGTTCGAATTCTTTCGGGTGAGGCAGTGCATTGACCGTTCCGGCGTCTTTCCGGCACTGATCCAGGAGAATTTGGATCAGCGTCTCGGGGAAAACGCCTCCGGCAGTGAGGTAATCATGATCTTTTTCGAGTTCATCTGCCGCCTCCTCCAGGGAGGAGGGGAGACCGTCGATCTTTGCCAGTTCTTCGGCAGGAAGATCGAACAGATTGAAGTCGAAAGGCCCCCATCCTTTGTTGAAAGGATCGATCTGATTACGGATTCCGTCTATGCCCGCCATCAGAATTGCGGACATGGCGTAGTAAGGGTTGCAGGTCCCGTCGGGATTGCGGAGTTCAAAACGCTTGTCCATCGTTGATTTCGCGTAGGCGGGGATGCGGATGACTGCGCTTCTGTTCGCCGAAGCAAATCCGATAGTAACAGGGGCTTCAAATCCGGGAACAAGCCTCTTGTAGGAGTTTGTGGAAGGATTTGTGATCGCGCAAAGGGAACGCGCATGTTTCAGCAGGCCGCCAATAAACCACAGCGCAGTCTGACTGAGCTGCATATAGCCGTCGTTATCATAGAAAACCGGTTCCCCGTCTTTCAGAAGAAGCATATGAACATGAAGACCGTTTCCGGCTTCGCCAGCTACTGGTTTGGGAAGAAAAGTTGCTGTCTTTCCCTCGAGGGCTGCTTCATTCTTGATGACATATTTAGCGGCCATCGTGGCGTCCGCCATTTCAACCATCTCTCCCAGTTCAGTCTCGATCTCCTGCTGTCCGCAGCCGCCGACTTCTGTATGGTGGTATTTGACATGAACACCCATTTCCAGCAGTTTCATTGAGATCCTGCTGCGCAGATCAAAATGAACGTCTCTGGGCGGGACCGTATGATAACCGTCCTTGTGACCGACCTGATATCCGTTATTGTTGAATTCCTCGTCTCCGGCCCAGGTCGCCTGATGGGCGGCAATCGAATAACCGGCGCGCTCAGGAGTATTGACATATCGTACACCGTCAAAGATGTAGAATTCATACTCGGGACCGACGATCATCTCATCTGCAATTCCCAGTTCCTTCAAATAACGTACCGCCTGTTTCGCAACATTGCGAGGGTACTGGTCGAAAGGGTAGTTATCCGGTTCCGAGATGACCATCACATCGCCGATCATGGACAGCGTCGGTACTTCAGCAAATGGATCGATAACGGCGGAATTCAGGTCCGGTACGAAAACCATATCGCTTTTTTCCAACGCAGCATATCCGTAGTTGGAGCCGTCGAAACCGATGCCGTATGTCATGGTTTTTTCTGTGAGGCGTTCCGCAGGAATACTGAGATGACGCCATCTGCCACGGATATCGGTCATCTTGAAATCAACCATGCGAATTCCGTGGTCCTTGCAGAACTGCTGAACTTCCGTCAATGTTGCCATATTATAGGCCTCCCAATAGTTTTTTGTTTTCGGGTGCACAGGAGATGCTGTGCCGCATCGGGTTAATGTTCTTATTTCATTATAGAGTAT
>JAFOIR010000017.1 GCA_017420625.1 Bacillota bacterium | reverse complement strand
TGATGCTCATACTGCGGTCTCTTGAAGCAGCGCGGACAGACCGAAAAGTCCTGGATCCGGTAGTCCGGCATGGGGCCGAGCGAGAAAGCATCATTTGCGTCCATCGCAGTATAGACGGCCTTCTTCGGCTGGATCTGACAGCTGATGGGATCATCTGCTGAGAGGATCACTGTCGTTTTGGGCATGAGGTTCACCGCACGCTCGATGCACTCTTTGATGTAGAGCGGATGGCCGTTGCGGCGAAGAGAATCACGGCTGATGTTCGTGATGATAAACGTATCCGGCTTCAGAGCTCCCATGTTGGCGGCGCTGCTCGTTTCATCCGCCTCCAGAATGCAGGCATCTACTACAGGACGATTCCAGATGTCCACGCTCTTGGCCATGAGATAGCAGTGTCCGGCTTTCAGGTTGGCACCCCAGGTGTTGAAAGCTGTGCGAACGCCCATCGCTTTAAACAGATCGTTGATCAGCGCTGTCACGGTGCTCTTTCCGTTGGTACCGGTGACCGCGACCGTATAGCGCGGCTTTTTCACATATTTCAGAAAATCGGGACAAAGCCGGTACATGAGAATACCCGGCCGATCATCCCATTCATTGCCGAAAAGCTTGAGCACCCACATCATCAGCTTTCCGGCCCACAGGGCGATAAAGAATCGCAGTTTCATATTTGAAAACTCCTCAAGGATTCATTACAGATTATGAAGGAAGGTCACCAGCGCACAAAGAACGCCCGTTCCGACGACCATCGCACCGAAACTGATTGGCCATTTGCCGCTGCGGTTGAAGGCGTAGAAATCTTCCCATCCGCCGTTTTTCTCGGTCCGAACGACGACCATATAAAGATAAAACGCGCCATAGATCAAAGTCGGCAGAAGCCCGAGCAGCGCCTGTCCAAAGGAGATCTTCAATCCCTTTTCCAGGAACGCGAACACGATCAGCGCCAGCACCGGTCCAAACAGATGGACCCACATGCCTGCACCGGCCAGCTGAGATTTGTAGCCGTAAATCGGCCCCAGAAAGACCATGACCGTTACAAATGTCACCATCACAGATACGCAGGAGATATATTTGACCAGCATCAGAGCGCCTTCTGCCTTCCCGCTGAACACCTCGATCAGCCCGACGATCAGGCACAGGATCGCGCTGAACACGTTGGAAAGCGTGGTAAAGAACCGCATGGACTTTCCGCCTTTGGCCCAGTCGATCTTATGATCTTCTCCAAAAAAGCCTCTTGCCACCAGAAAAATGGTATAGATTCCGATTCCCAGATTAAGAATTGCCGCTAACAGCATTTCATTCGCCTCCTTCTATCGATACCTTCTCATTATACCACATTAATCCGCCAGATCCAATGCCGGATAAAAGACTGTCATGCCCTCTTCCAGCGGGCCGATCACCTGGACGAAGTACTCATCCGATACACCGATCTCGATATCGATCGGAGCGAGGAGCTGATTCTTCTGCGGATCATAGGCTGTATAGACGAAGAACCGCGCACCGTCTTCCTGAATCGCTTCAATGGGAAGGAGCAAAACGCCGTCCTTATCTTCTTCTTCAGCTTTCTCCTCTGCCTGCTCGATCGGGATCTTAGCCGAGGCACTCATGCCTTCCAGCATATCCTCCTCACAGACGATGCGGATCGTCACGGCAAACTTTCCGTTGCCGCCGAGACTGGTCGCCTTGGGAGAGATTTTTGTGATCGTTCCTTCGTAGATCTGTTCCGGGAATGCTTCGATCGTTACTTCTGCTTCCTGTCCTACATAGACTTTGCCGATATCCAGCTCGTCCACCGGGATCTGAAACTCCATCCACTCTTGAGGCGTGACTTTTGCGATCTGCTGATGCCGGATATCATAGAGCTTTTCTTCCGGCGCCGGAACACCGAAAGCACTCATATCCATCCCGCCGTACAGAGCGGAAAGGTCAAATCCGCCGTAGGCTGCCATAATACTGGACATATCCATGTTCTGCATGCTGGCAAGCTGCATCAGCTGCTCAATCTGTGCCGGATCCATTCCCTGCACGATCTGTAGAAGCTGAAGAAGCTGCGCCGCATCAACGCCCTGCAGCTGCATCAGTACTTCCACCAGACCCGGATCGATATTTGGCAGCTGCCCTTCGTCTTGTCCTCCCGGAGCAAGAGAGGTCGGCATCAGGATCACCATCTGATCCTGTCCGGAAACATTCCGGATCAGCAGAAGATTGACTCCTGCCATCAGATCTTCGGCTGCCGCCTGTGTCATCGCCCCGCCGTCGATCTTGTAGAACGGAATCGTCAGCGAGATCGCAGCCGGCTGATTCATGGAAGCTGGATCCAGAGTCCCCAGATTCATCAGGGAAGTGAGAGAATCGAAGACGATCCCTTCCGCAGTAACAAGCGCCTGAACCTGTCCGGTTTCCTGAGAAACATTGACTAACGTGCCCGGATAGCCGCTGTAGGCTCCGGTAAAGAGCATCAGCAGAATCTGCTGTGCAAGATTTTCATCGGTCGTATTTCCATTTCCGGATGTATCACTGGAAGGTGTCTGTCCGGCAGGGGGAGTTACCGGTGTTTCTTCATCCGCATAAAATGTTCGCCCGCCAGCTGCGGCCAGGCTGTCATTCAGCAGTCCCTTCTCAAGAGATGGGGCAAGGCCGATCACGATCTCTTCCAGAAAATCCTCGATCTTTCCTTCCGATGGAGCTACGATCACGCCGCTTTGTTTTAATGCCAGCAATTCCTTTAATATATCCTGATATTCTTCTCTTTCATTGATCAGACTCGCCAGAGAGTCCGAAGAAAGTTCGATCGTAAGCAGCAGGTCTTCGGGTTCTACCTGCTGGTTTTCTTTCACATGGATCTCCTTGATGGTGCCGGTTACATCGGTGAGTTTCCAGGCATCATGCACGGAGAAGGTTCCTTCCCCAAGGATCTCGCCGTCCTTACGGATGATCACACGGCTGTCTACCGCATAGCCTTCATCCGGCACGGTGATGAGGAGTTTCCCATTCAGGTTACTTGCAACACGGCCGATGATCGCCGGGGCTTCCTCACTGGAGTCTCCGCTGTTTGCCTGCGCTGTACTGTCTTCCGTCTCCTCCAAAGGATCCGGAATCAGTTCCAGTTCCACGCTGTCACCCGGAACCAGATCTGTCTCGATCTCAAGCTCCACCTGCATCTGCCCGTCGAGTGAGAAAAGTGCCAGTGCCCCATCACGCATCATGACAGTCAGTACATCTTCTCCCTCCGAGGCATAGATCTGTTTGACCTTTCCGGAGATAGGGGATGTCACTTTGATGGTTGTCTCTTCCCGGGCAGAAGTGATCTTTTCTGTAAGCTTGATGATCGCTGTCTCAACACTCAGGATTTCCTGATCGAGGCTCACCGGATCGATCTTGGCAACGGCCTCCCCAGGCTCTACCATACTGCCGTCTTCGACGAGCCAGGAAGCGATCTTCACATCTCCCGGGATCTCGATCGCTTCGGATTTTTCCAGCTGCAGCTTTCCGCCGCCACGAATGGTGCTCTCCAGATTCCCTCTGGAGATGACTGCCGTCTCAACCGCCAGTGCAGCCGCGGCATTTTTCTTCTGATTATCTTTCAGCACAACCCCTACTACTGACAGGACCATCGCCCCCATCAGGACCCAGGAGATTGCACTTTTGATTCTTCTTTTCTTTGCTGCATCCATGGCTTTATCCTCCATAGTGCAGGGCATCGATGGGTTTCATCTTTGCCGCTTTATTGGCCGGTGACAGTCCGAAGATGATGCCGATCAGGAAGCAGAACACCACGGCTGCCAC
>JAFOIR010000180.1 GCA_017420625.1 Bacillota bacterium | reverse complement strand
GAAGGCGATGAAAGAATGGAGGGACATCAGGAGATCTACGGAGAATTTCATGATCATTTCTATCATACCAGACAGAGAATGGTCACGGATGGGAAATACTGGTTTACCTTCAACGAGTCAGAACGAGGCGAACTGTACGATCTGACAAATGATCCATGGCAGTTAAAAAATCGGTGTTATGATCCGGCTTATCAGGATATCAAAAAGGATCTGATGGATAAACTGGGCAACTGGATGAATGAGACCGGTGACCCGGACAGGATCTGGTATCATCGGATCAAGGAATATTACTAATCAAGTTACGGAGGATAAAGAGATGGTCAGAACCAAAGATGGTAGGATAGAAGGTATCGACTGTGGGAGTTACGTGAAATATCTGGGAGTTCCTTTTGCCAAAGCGCCGGTAGGAGACCTGCGCTGGAAAGCACCGGTGAAAAACGATCCCTGGGACGGAGTTTATGAAGCGACTTCTTTCCGGAATAAAGCAATCCAGACAGAGGGTTCGGTCCCACCCTGGGATAAAGATTTTTACGATGATCCGGCCTATAATCCTCCAACCAGTGAAGATTGCCTTTTCCTTCATATCTATGCACCGAAGAACGTGGAGAAAGCACCGGTTGCCATGTGGATCCACGGCGGTGGGTTTGGACATGGCAATGCGGCGGAAAAGGAATTCGACGGTGCCGGCTATGCAAAGAGAGGCGTGATTCTTGTCGCTGTTCAGTACCGCCTTGGTGCACTGGGCTTTATGGCTCATCCGGAACTCACAGTGGAAGCCGGCAGATCCGGAAACTATGGTATGCTGGATCAGATTGCGGCACTTAACTGGACCTATGAGAATATCGCAGCATTTGGCGGAGATCCGGATAATATTACGATCTTTGGACAAAGTGCGGGTGCGATGAGTGTACAGACACTGATCTCCAGCCCGCTCACCAAAGGAAAGATTGCCAGAGCCATTTTGCAGAGCGGAGGATCTTACGGTGTTGGACTTCATTCGGATGCACGGATAGAGGATCAGGAGAAATACGGGCTGATGCTGCAGGAGATTCTGGGAAAGAAAAGCCTTGCACAGATGAGAGAAGTACCGGCAGAAGAAATCCTGGAAGCGGAAGGAAAGCTGGCTGCGAAAATTCGTGAAGAGGGCGGAGGATGGCGCCTTCCTATGGCCCCGCTCATCGACGGCTATGTGCTTCCGGAAGGTTACTATCAGCTGATGGACGAGGGGAAGATCGCGGATATTCCATATATGGTCGGCAGTACCAAGGATGATATCGGAGCACCTGCTGAACTACTGGATAAACGGGAAGCGATGCTGTATAAAGGCAGTATTCTTTTCAGTCAGAAGCTGGAAGAAATCGGAAGAAAACCGGCTTATGTCTATTGGTTTACCCGGGACCTTCCCGGTGACAGCCAGGGAGCATGGCATTCCTCTGAGCTTTGGTTTACCATGGATACTCTTGACCGCTGCTGGCGGCCCTGGGAAGAGGCAGACTATCAGCTTCGGGACCGGATCATGGGATACTGGACGAATTTCATGAAGACCGGTGATCCGAATGGAGAAGGTCTTCCTGTATGGAAACCCTGCACGAAGAATGATCCTTATGTACAGGAGCTGAATGTCTGATGGCAGACAAGTTTGGAATCATTCCGGCACTTCAGCACTGGCTGGATGATGCCGCGGTGAAGTATCTGGATGAAGTAGATATTGAAAAGCTGAAGATCGCAAATCCGAATCTGCGCCTTTCTGCTTTGGAAAATGCGGGAATCAGCACGGTAGGGAAGGCATATAACATCAGCCCGCGTGTCATGGAACGGCTGCCGGGGGTCGGTGCGGATACCGTTCGTCAGGTTAAAGCAGCAGCGAGAGCCTACATTACAGAGGCCAAGAAAGAAGTTCCGATTCGAGTGAATCCCGAAGCACGAGACCTCCTCGATACCCGTCTCGTACAGGCACTCTATGCGGAACGGACGGGAGGAAGAGGTACTTCAGATGAAGCATGGAACGATTTTCAGCTGCACGGGGCAGAATACTATGCGCTGATCGAACAGTATGATCCTTACCGGAATGATCGACAAAAACAAGTGGATCTACCAGCTGAGATCGTGAAAGCCGTTCTGGAGACGAAGGCAGATCTTCAATATTTTACCGGAACACCAAGAAGCTATCAGCTCTTTGGAATTCAATACAGTATCTATGAGAAACGTTCCCTTTTGGGAGATGAAATGGGCCTGGGAAAAACGATCCAGGCCCTTGGTCTTATTTCTCATCTGTATGCGAACGGACGCAGAAAGTTTCTGGTTATCTGCCCGGCCAGTGTTCTGATCAACTGGCAGCGGGAAGCTGAGAAGTTCTGCCGCATTCCAGCCTATATTTTTCATGGTCAGGATATGGAAGAGGATATTGCACCATGGATGGCTGGCGGAGGAATCGGAATCACCAATTATGAATCTCTGGGCAAACTGTCGGAGTTTTGGCATATTGAAGAAGTATCTCCGGAAAAAGAACAGCTGGAAAAACTGCTGGATCTTTGCGTGATCGATGAAGCGCATTATATCAAGAATCCGGGGGCAGCACGGACTGTGCTTGCCGGGAGAATCCTGAAACGATCAGAATATGCACTGATGATGACAGGTACGCCGCTGGAGAACAAAGTAGATGAGATGTGTCAGCTCGTCGAACTGATTCGTCCGGAATTTGCAGAAACCCTTCGTCAGATGGCTGCCTATGATAAAGCAGTGCAGTTCTCTGAAAAAGCAGCACCAGTCTATCTGAGGCGTACACGAGACGATGTACTGAAGGAACTGCCGGATCTGATCGAAGAAGATGCATGGTGTGAGATCGGAAAAGAAGAAAGAAACGCATACCGTCAATCAGTCATGGCCGGCAATTTTATGGCCATGCGACAGGTATCCTGGGAGATGAAGGATACGAAAGATTCGGTGAAAGCGCAGCGCTTGCTGGAGATCTGTCAGGAAGCAAAAGAAAACAAGCGGAAGGTTATCGTCTTTTCTTTCTTCCGCCATACACTTGAAAAAGTAAAAGATATACTGGGGCTGTCGGCCATGGATCCTATCAACGGATCTGTTCCGCCAGCCAGGCGCCAGGCTATTTTAGATGCATTTGCATCTGGCAGTTTTCAGGAAAATGAAAACGAACAAGATCCGATACCCTATGTGCTTCCATGTCAGGTCATTTCCGGTGGGATGGGACTGAATATTCAAAGTGCCAGTGTTG
Source organism: Bacillota bacterium (assembly GCA_017420625.1). Next base: position 299 of record JAFOIR010000180.1, on the reverse strand, counting down.
TCATCTTCTGTGAACCACAGATCAAGCCTTCACTGGAGACGCAAGCAATCTCCAGGGCTTATCGGATGGGACAGGTACAGAAAGTACTGGTCTTCAGGTTGTATGCAAAAGATACCATAGATGAGAAAATTCGGGAGATCCTGATGGATAAGCAATCAGTATTTGATGAATACGCAGATCCGTCATCAGTCGGAGAAGAATCGTTATCAGGAAAGCTTGTCAATCGGCTGATTGAAGAAGAAAAGAACAGAAACATAAATGAATAGAGATTTGTTTGATTTGTAGACGGTTGTTTCTGG
>JAFOIR010000179.1 GCA_017420625.1 Bacillota bacterium | reverse complement strand
TTTCACCAAAAGCACCTTTTGAGGCTCATTATACCATGATTTTCTGAAATATGCACCCGTTTTAAGCTCCATTTTGACCCCTGGGAGCCCTTCTGGGTCATGTTTTGATATATCGGTCAAAAGTTAGTTTTTCATTCAACGTCAATATCAACCCACCAAGAAACCCACCAAGAAAACCCACCAAGAACCCCATAAAGAACCCGCCAAGAAAACAAAGAGGAACAAATGCATGGATCGTCCAACTCATCAAAAGCCTTCCAATACAGTTGATTTTGATCGATTGAATATACTCTGGAACAGGTATCCCCAACATCATGAAATGTCAGTGTTTTCTACACTGGAGGAATTACTGTCAGAGCATGAATCATATCAGGAAGGATTCGAAGATGTTCGGAAAGAGTATATAGAGAAGCACTATGAAAACTTCCTGGTGCAGCTTTCTCTGACAGATCTTCCTTATCGCTATGAAACAAAAAAGCTGATTGAAAAAGCAGACTCCTTTTCACTGAATCTATATGTGAAAACTTTCATGGATCAGTTTTCCGGATTTGATACAGATCATAAAGCCTATTTTCTTTTTCCGGAAAGCTATGTCTCGCAGTTCTTTGTTGTGATGGAAGTCTGCAAGCGGGCAGAAGCATTCTATCCGATCCGGAATCTATTTCCGGATGATGAGAAGACGCACTTCATGGCAATGTTTGATAAACAGGCAATGGATGACATTTTGCTGATGTTTCACCTCCTGTATGCTAATCCTTCGCAGGAAATGTTCGGCGGATATTATCTGTATGATTATTCTCTTCTCTGGTATCAGACCCATCTGTGGGAGAACGGAATCGTACTGCGGTCGCCGTATCTGCCGGACCGGATCGCAAAATACCAGGGCAATCTGCCGTTCTGTCATAATCCTGTCAAGACGGTATATGTGCGAAGGAATATCGATCATATGATTGAGCAGGGGTATTTTTCTTCAGAACTGGAATTCTTTCTGAGTCTGACAAAAGAGATCATGCCGCTATTTCAATGGTGGTATCAGGATATAGCGCTTTATGAGGAGAAAGACGGGATTCGGACAAACTGGCGGCTGGAACGGACAAAGATACGGACGAAGCTGACGGCAGAAGGCGTCATTAAACCTAAGTGGAAGCATGAACTGAGCCTGTTTCATGAAATCCGAAAACAGTTTCCGGACACCTTATATCAATACCGGCCGGACTGGCTCGGGCGACAAAGTCTGGATCTATATATTCCATCATTACAGACTGGAATCGAGTATCAGGGGGTTCAGCACTCTCGGCCGGTTGAGTTTTTTGGTGGAGAGGAAGGCTTTGATCAAAGGCGGGAACTGGATGAACAGAAGAAGCAGCTTTGTAAAGAGCATGAGATCAGACTGGTGGAATGGCCATATGATGCGGAACCGACAAATGAAAATATCCGGCAATTCCTTAGCTCGTATTTTTAAGTTTTGAAGGCCCTAAATTCTATCCGCGACAAATTGCCCTATTGACAGCCTGGTTTTTTGTGAATATAATACGAATCAATTAGAAGATGAAACAAAATGTCGCGGATAGAAATAAAGACGTGATTTCGGTTTTCATCCCAAAATAGATAGATAACAGACGAAATGGAAGGAGCAAACGGACGATGGAAGGAAGCATATTCAATAAGCTGCGGCATGATGACTGGATCTATTTATCCGGTCCCATCACAGGTATCGACAACTATATGGAAAACTTTTCGGCAGCGGAAGTACGGCTTGCTGATAAGGGATGGCATGTTGTCAATCCTGCCAAGATGGGATGGATTCTTCCGGTAAATGCCGAATGGTCTGACTTTATGATGATCGATTTTCAGCTTCTGGCAGCCTGCGGATGTATCTGTATGCTGAAGGACTGGGAGAAGAGCCGTGGTGCACAGGCGGAAATGGCATTCGCGAAGGAGAATGGTATCCGGGTGATCTATCATGAGATAGAAAAGAGAAAAGATCATGGCCCCGATATATTTGTGTATCGATCTTAAGAGTTTCTACGCGTCGGTAGAATGCGTGGAAAGGGGGCTGGATCCCATGACGACAAACCTGGTGGTGGCCGATCCGGAACGATCCAAAGGCACGCTTTGCCTGGCAGTTTCACCTTCCATGAAAAAGCTTGGAGTGAAGAACCGGTGCCGTGTCTATGAAATTCCTCCGGGAATCGACTACATCATGGCTCCGCCCAGGATGCAGCTGTATATTGATTATGCAGCTAAGATCTATGAGTTATATCTCGAGTATATTTCCCAGGATGATATTCATGTCTATTCTGTGGATGAGAGCTTTATCGATATTACCAGATACCTGACTCTCTATCATAAGACGGCCAGGGAGATGGCAGTCTTTCTGATGAATCAGATCAGTGAAAGACTGGGAATCCGTTCTACCTGCGGAATTGGAACCAATCTGTATCTGACGAAGGTAGCACTGGATATTGTAGCCAAGCATTCTCCTGATTTCATCGGATATCTGGATGAATCCCTGTATCGGGAACTGCTGTGGGATCACCAGCCGATCACGGATTTCTGGATGATAGCAGGAGGAAAATCAGCTCACCTGGCAAAGCTCGGGATCATGACCCAGAGAGGAATCGCAACAGCGGATCCGGATGTGCTGTATAAGGAATTCGGCATTGACGCGGAACTGATGATCGATCATGCCTGGGGCCGGGAGAGTACGACCATGGAGGATATTAAACGTTACAAACCGAAGAGCCATTGCCTCTCCAGTTTTCAGATCCTTCTCAAAGATTACGACTATGAAGGCGGAGAACTGATCCTGAAAGAAATGACAGATCTCATGTGCCTGGATATGGTTCATAAGCATGTAGTGACAGACACATTCGGAATGTATGTGGGATATTCTCATACCATACTGTTTCCTTCCGTCCATGCGACCGTCAGACTTCCCAGAAGAACCAACGCTGATATGCTGGTGATTCCGGCGGTAGTCGAAAGATACCACCAGCTGGTAACACCAGGACTGCCGATCCGGCACATAGGAATCAGCGCAGGATCACTCAGTGAAGATGATGGTACCTATCAGATGGATCTTTTCAGCGCTGGATTAACTGAGCAGCTGGAAAGCAACAGGAAGATCCAGGAAGCAGTACTGGAGATCAAGAAGAAATATGGAAGAGACACTATCCTGAAGGTGATGAATTATCAGGAAGACGGAATGACGATCAAAAGAAACCATCAGATCGGAGGACATAAAAGTGGCGACTAAGGCAAGGGTAAAGCTGCCACAAAGGCAGAGAGCGAAGCAGTTTGCGCCTTTCGCAGCGTTGGTAGGATTTGATATTGCGTTGGAGATCGTAAGAGAACGAAATCAGGAAAAGATAGAAGGTGTGATTCAAAGAATCAGTGAGCCGGAGAAAAGAGATGAGATCTCGGAAGAGGATGCAAGAAATCTTCGACAGATTGATCCATTGATAGAAAAAGATCCGGTATACTGGATCGCATAGATAGTTTTGACAGGAAGGAACGGAAACACATGGAGACTGATACTAGTCGAGTTAAACGGTATGTCACGGTGAACGCTGATTACATGGCCAACGGTACGGTTTGTCCTCATAGTGTAACGCTGGACGGCAAGACGTATCATATCGACCGGATCGTCCGCGTGGATAAGGGACGAACGGTCAAAGGCTGGACCGGACGAACCTGCTTTGAAGTCGAGATCAGAAGACGCAGAGCCTGCCTGTATCTCGAGGCAGAACGCTGGTATGTAGAAAAAAAGGTTACAGAATGAGCGGCAATGATTGATGGGCTCTAACGGCTTTCAAAAGAATAATGAAAAACCCATTGTAGAAAAGTGTCATTATATGGATTATAATGATGATATTCCGAAAAAGACACATCCTTCAGGAAGGATGTCCTGCCAACGATAAGGAATACAGGAGGATTTCAAATGCAATACTATGTGGATGTTCAGGCGGCTTTCGGCGGAGACGGGTCAAAGAACAGTCCGTTTCAGAAGATTCAGCAGGCAGCCGATCTTGCACGTCCGGGAGATGAGGTGCTGGTTGCACCCGGTATTTACCGTGAATATGTCAATCCCAAAAATGCAGGCACGAGCGAGCAGAGAATTACATATCGAAGCATAGAACCTTTAAAAGCCGTTATTACTGGCGCGGAGCCGGTGAAAAACTGGGAAAAGGCAGAAGGAACTGTCTGGACTGCTCGTGTGAGCAATGAGGTTTTCGGGGATTATAATCCTTATACGACCCTGGTTTTCGGCGACTGGTTTATCGCTACCATGATTGCACATACCGGAGACGTCTATCTGAACCATAAATCCATGTATGAAGTGACAGAAAAGGAAAAGGTCTATGCTCCGGTGAGGTCGGCTGCTTCCTGGGATCCGGATTTCTCGGTCTATGTGTGGTACTGTGAACAGGATGAGAATACGAATGAAACGGTGTTCTTTGCAAACTTCCAGGGAATGGATCCCAATCAGGAAGAGGTGGAGATTTCTGTCAGACAGGATTGCTTCCTACCGGCTGAGGAGGGGATCAGTTATATTACCCTTTCCGGTTTTACTGTAAGGGAAGCTGCTACCCAATGGGCGCCGCCTACTGCTTACCAGGACGGCATGATTGGCCCGCACTGGTCCAAAGGATGGATCATCGAGGATTGTGAAGTTTATGAATCCAAATGTTCCGGAATTTCCCTGGGCAAATATCTGCAGCCCAATAATGATAACAAATGGTCCAAATGGAAGTACAAAGACGGTACCCAGACCGAACGTGACTGCATCTGCCAGGCTTCCTATGAAGGCTGGGATAAAGAACATATCGGTTCCCATATCGTACGCCGCTGCCATATCCATGACTGCGGACAGACCGGTATTGTCGGACATCTTGGCGGCGTATTTTCCATTATAGAAGATAACCATATTCATAATATCAATAACAAGCAGAATCTGGCCGGCGCAGAAATCGGCGGGATTAAGATGCATGCTGCCATTGATGTTATCTTCCGCCGCAATCATATCCATCACTGCACGCGCGGCCTCTGGCTGGACTGGCAGGCACAGGGCACCAGGGTGACACAGAACCTGTTCCACCACAATACGCTTCCTGTCGACCTGGACCATGTTTCACCGGAGGATACAGTACTGCTGTTCCTGGGAATGGGAGAAGATATCTTTGTGGAAGTTTCTCATGGTCCGACACTGATCGACAACAATTTCCTTCTTTCCCCACGCTCCATCAAGTTTGCAACGCAGGGTATTGCAATGGTTCACAACCTGGTGGCCGGCTCCCTGACCTGCGTCGGTACCGGAACAGACAACGGCGCTCCGGATCGGCCTTCGCCTCGATATACACCGTATCATGCACCGCATGACACTCAGATTGCCGGATTTATGACTTTCCTGCACGGCGACGACCGTTTCTACAACAACATTTTCGTCCAGATGCCGGTTCATCCCGTTTTCCAGGGTTTGCAGGATTATACCGATGCGGCCGGTCCGGAAGCGAAACAGTGGGATACCATGAACTTCCGGGTAGGCACCTGGCCATTTGATGAATATCCGACCTTTGAGGAATGGGACAAAATGTTCGAAGGCTACTGCGGCATGGCCAGCCCCAGAAGCAACCGGTATTATTCACACCTTCCCGTCTGGGCTGGAGACAATGTATATCTTGGCGGAGCAAAACCATGGGCGAAAGAAGAAAACCCGGTCGTCCTGACAGCGGAAGGACTGAAACTGGATATATCTCTCACAGAAGATGCAAGCACAGGAAGTGCATGGCAGTTTACGACAAACCTGTATGACTATGTGCCCGAAAACACGGGGAAAATGATTACCACCGAAACACTAGGTATGGCCTTTGAACCGGAAGAATGCTATGAAAATCCGGATGGTACGCCGATTGCTTTCGATACGGACTTCTTTGGTGATTTGCGGGACGAAAATCCAATGGCTGGTCCCTGCGTCGAAAAGACCGAGGACTTTGTCTGGAAAGACTGAATTTGCCTAAAAGAGTAAAAGTATAAGGCGCCATCCTGCCAGATGACGCCTTTTTGCAGCACAAGATCAGCGTAAAAAAGGAAACAAGTATGCAAAACAAAGAAATATTGGAAGCTCTCGTTGCCCTGAATGGCGGCAATATGGACCTTGGCTTTGAAGAAGAAAATATCTGGTACAGCCTAAAGCCAGAATGGGCTTCGTTTGTTGAAGAACTGAAAACGACTGTTCGGAACAAGGACATTCGCGGCAGCATTCTGGTAGCTACAAACAGCGATGTCATTTTCGCCTCCGGCTCCCGTTCCAGGGAAGTGAACGGCGGGACTGTTTCGCCTGCCACCATTTATGAGATTGGCTCCATCACCAAAATGCATACCGCCGTATGTGTGTTTAAACTCATCGATGAAGGGAAACTGCATCTTGATGACAAGGTCACGGCATATTTTCCGGAATATGAGAAAGCTGGTGACATGACTGTTTTTGATCTGCTGCACATGCGGTCCGGAATCGTGGACTTCGCCAACGACGCCGAAACATTTTTCGGAAGTGAGGAGCTGGCGGAAGCGTTGGATGAGGGCAAGATC
>JAFOIR010000178.1 GCA_017420625.1 Bacillota bacterium | reverse complement strand
TCTTCGATGAGCTTGTCGCCCTCCAGCAGTTTGCTCGCGGCAAACCGGACTGGAAGCTCGGCTCGGTCCGCATGATCCTGGATCAGATGGATCACGGCATGAAGCGCGCGGTGCACGGCGCCGCCGTGATCTTCGATCCCGCAGAAGTCCTGCTTCAGCGGCTTTTCCTGGTATTTCGCGATATGGACCGCATGGCGCACGAGCTCGTCCACGCCTTCGTTCTTGGCAGCGGAGATGGGTACCACCGGGACCCCGAGCATTTCCTCCATGGCGTTGACATCGACGACGCCGCCGTTGCCCGTCATTTCATCCATCATGTTGAGTGCAACGGTCATGGGGATGTTCATCTCCAGAAGCTGCATGGTCAGATAGAGGTTGCGCTCGATGTTGGTCGCATCGACAATGTTGATGATCGCTTTCGGCTTGTCATCCAGTACGAAATTACGGGAGACAAGCTCCTCGCTTGAATAGGGCGACATCGAATAGATGCCGGGAAGATCCGTGATCAGCGTATCAGCATGCCCACGGATGACGCCGTCCTTGCGGTCGACCGTTACACCCGGGAAGTTTCCTACGTGCTGATTCGCGCCGGTCAGCTGATTGAAAAGCGTGGTCTTTCCGCTGTTCTGGTTGCCCACCAGCGCAAAGGAGAGGGTCGTTCCCTCCGGCAGCGGATCGCCGCTTCCCTTCGGGTGGAACTTGCCTTCCTCACCAAGACCCGGATGGGCCCGTTTCTTGCGGCGTTCCTTCTTCTCGGCCTCCATCTGTTCCGGAGCGTCGATTTTCTCGATCTCGATATTTTCAGCATCCGCCAGACGTAGCGTCAGCTCATATCCATGTACTCTCAGCTCCATGGGATCGCCCATCGGTGCCAGCTTCATCAGCGTGACGACGGCTTCCGGGATGAGTCCCATATCCAGAAAATGCTGGCGGAGCGCTCCTTCTCCCCCGATGTGGGAAAGTTTTGCGCTCTCGCCAGGCTTTAATTCACTTAATTTCATTTCATCCTACACTATTACGATAGATTTATTGAACTTCGATCTCCAGTACCTGGTCTTCCAGTCCTTCACCGGACACGGTGACTTTGATTTGACCGGGCTCGTAGCCGGCGCGGATCACGGCCAGCGCTTTGCCGTAGAAGGTCGTATGGGTATCCGAATAGAAATTCTCCGGCATATTCGGGCGGGCAGAACCGAAGGCCTGCAGGGTGCCTGCGCCTTCGACCTTGACTGTCAGTTTCTGATCTTTGGACGAGATCGTGACGCCGTTTTCTCCCACCAGATCCAGCGGGAGGAAGCAAAGATCCTGTCCGTTTGCATGAAGAACGGTCTTTTCAGGGCTCAGCTTGATCATGGTTTTGCCTTCTTCACTTTCCAAGGCAGCACGGGAGATCTCTTCTCCGAATGCATCGATGGAGACCGCTTCCAGCTTGCCCGGCTGATAGGCAACGTTCTTGAAGAAAGCCTTATATTCCTTGGTCTTGGCGACACCGATCTTTTCACCGTTCAGCCAAAGCTCTACAATGGGCGATTTCGCATACACGACAACGGTCGACTTCAGGCCTTCACAGCCCGGCCAGGACCAGCTCTCCACGGCGTTGGAGGAACGCCACATGGAGGACTGACGGAAATCATTCACATGGGTATAGGGTTCGACGCCGATCGTCGGCACGTCGGTCAGATCCCAGATGAGTTTGCCCCAGCCGACTTCCGGCCGCTTCTTGCCGCAGATATCGATGATGCCGGCACCGCCGGTGATGATCAGTCCCTCTTCTGCGTGCTGTTTGGTCTTCTTGTCCTTGTACTGGATGGTTCCGATGGCGGACTCACCCAGATAGTCGATGGAGGTCCACATGAAGTCACCGGTAAGCTGCGGGAGTTTTTTGACCAGCTGCCAGTTCCGGTACAGGGCATCCGGCAGAGTCTCCGAACCGGTGAAAGGCCGCAGGGGATACTTCTTCGTTTCCTTGAGATAACGGGAAGTTGCATAGTTGTAACCCGGCATATCCAGAAGGTGCGAACAGGCTTCGACGACCTTGTCCGCGCCCTTGCGGGACGCTGCCAGATCCATCATATTGCCCATCTTGTTCATGAGCATGTTGAAGAACGTACTGGTCGGTAAATTATCCAGGGAGGAAGAACCATTGCCCTTGTCGTTGCCGTCTTTGTCTTTGCCGTAGAGACCTTTGCCCATGCCGGCCATCATCGCCAGCATGAGATTGATACCCATGGTGAGCGGGCGGGTAGAATCTAAGGACCTGGTATAGGCGGCCATCTCCTTCAACACCTGCTGTCCTTCCGGAATGCCAAGATCAGAGATCTCATTGCCGAGAGAATACATGATCACGGATGGATGATTGACATCCTTGCGGATCATTTCATCGATGTCTTTCTTCCACCAGGCCTTGAATTTCTCATTGCCGTAGTCGTAGGGATTCTTGTTGATGATCCACATATCGAAGGTCTCGTCCATCACGTACACACCCAACTTATCGCAGGCATCAAGCAGCGCCTTGGACGCCGGGTTATGCGCACTTCTGATGGCGTTGAATCCGGATTCCTTCATCAGCCGGACGCGGCGGTATTCCGCATCTCTAAAATCGCAGGCACCGAGGACGCCGTTGTCATGATGGATGCATCCTCCGCGCAGCAGGACTTCTTTGCCGTTGATCTTCAGTCCCTTCGGGCCCCAGCTGATCTCGCGCATGCCGAATCTGTCCGAAGCTTCATCCACGATTTTGCCGTCCCGGATGAGACAGGCCTGTACGGTATAAAGGTATGGATCTTCTTCGCACCAGAGATGGGCTTTTTCGATCTCCAGAACGTCGCCGCTCTTTCCTTCCGCCACCACATCATTTCCGTCCAGGATCTTAACTTTTGCCTCGCATCCTTCGTTCCATACACCAGATACGGTGACCGGGACTTTGGAAGTACTGATCACCTCGGTGAGGATACCCTCCGGAGCGATATACTCTTCTCCTGCCGTGTACAGACTGACTTCACGGTAGATACCGCTGCCCGAATACCAGCGGCTGTTCGGTGCCTGCTCGTTGTCCGCAACGATGCGAAGGACATTTTTCCCCTCCTGCACTTTGCCGGTAAGGTCCGTAAAATAATTCGTATAGCCATAGGGCCGTTCGTTGACTTTTTCCTCGTTGATGTAGACACTGCTGTTCTGGTAGACGCCTTCACATTCCAGGATCAGGGTTTTTCCGGCCAGATCCGCCGGCACTTCCCAGACTTTTTCATAGATATATTTTCCGTTTTCAAAATATCCGCCGCCGCTTCCGCCCGGTGCGTCCTTGCGTCTTGGCTCGCGCAGCATGGCATCGTCCGGAAGATTGACCTGACGGATCAGGTTTTCTCCATCCTTGCACACGGTCCAGCTTCTGTTAAAATCGATCTTTTTCATGAGATTTCCTCCTGCTCAAAAGATATTTCCAGTATACCACAAAGCCGCCTTGATCAACAAGTGAAAGAGGCAAATCCGAAAAACAATTATTGCTTGCTCTTGATGATTTCGTGTGATACACTCAGATGAAAAGGGTTAGAATCATGGCAAAGGTCATGAGCTGGCCATATCAACAAGATTTTGGTGATCCCTATGGAAGAACAACTGAAAAAATCACTGGAACTCGTGAAGGAAACCCTCCGCAAGGCAGAGGTTTATTATCATGCCGCGAATATCATCAGCTACGACCAGGAGACCATCTGCCCGCCCAAAGGAATGGAAGAGCAGGGTGAGGTCGGCGCTTTTCTGGGCAATGAAGCCTTTAAGCTGACCAAGGACGAGACTTTCATCGAGGCCGCTGAAGCCCTCTATGCAAAGAAGGATGCGCTGGAACCTCTGGATGCAGAGATGGTCACGCATCTTCACCGGGATTATGTAAAGACGAAAAACATTACCCCGGATATGAATTACGAAGCGTCGCTGATCGGCAACAAAGCCTATGTTGACTGGCTGGAAGCCAAGCAGAAAGCGGATTTCTCTATCTTTGCACCATCGCTTCTGGCAGTCCGAGACGTGAATGCCAAATTCATTCGTCTGAGAGATCAGCACAGCGAGGATATCTATGACGATATGCTGGATGATTTCGAACGCGGCGTCACCCAGTCTGATATCGACAGCTGGTTCGGTGCCTACAAGGAGCGGATCCTGCCTCTTCTGAAGAAGATCCAGCAAAGCCCCAAGAAGATCCGTACCGACTTTCTTTCCCGCACTGTGACTGACGAACAGCAGCGGCAGATGGCGCAGTATCTGCTGGAGATCATGGATTATGATTTCTCCCGCGGCGCGTTCACGACGACCGAACATCCTTTTACCAGCGGACTCGGAAGGAACGATATCCGCATCACGACGCACTATTCACCGAACAGTTTTGCTTCGAACATCTATACCATCGTCCATGAAGGCGGCCACGCACTCTTCGAACAGCTGCAGCCCGAACACAATTACGATTACTTCCTGACCGACGGAAAAACCATGGGCATGCACGAGTCGGTATCCCGCTTCTATGAGAACGTCATCGGCCGTTCGAAAGAGTTCATTCATCTGATCTTCCCGAAGGCCAAAGAGATTTTCGCTGAGCAGCTTGCTGATGTTACCGAACAGGAGTTCTATGAAGCCATGAATATCGTCACGCCGTCGCTGATCCGTACCGACGCTGATGAGTTCACCTATACCTTCCATATCATCATCCGTTACGAGATGGAGAAGGAGATCATGAACAACCGCGTTGCGATCGAGGATCTGCCGGCGCTCTGGAACAAAAAATACCAGGAATATCTGGGAATCGTTCCTTCAAACGATACCGAAGGCATCCTGCAGGATGTTCACTGGACCTTCTCTCTTGGCTATTTCCCCACCTATGCGATCGGCAACATGTACAACGCCATGTACTACCGCCGCATGATGGAGGACTTCGACGTTCCCTCTGCCGTGCTTGCCGGCGACTTCAAGAAGATCAACAGCTGGATGAAGGATCATGTCTTTGCCAAGGCCGATCTGATGGCTCCCAAGGACTGGATCCGGGAGATCTGCGGCCGTGAGTTTACGCCGAACGACTTCCTTGACTATCTGGAAAAGAAATACAGCGAAATCTATGAGCTTTAATCAGCCCCTATCCGACATATGAAAAATCTGTGAAAGGAGACCATCTAATGGGTATCTATTATCAGCACATCGATGTCACCGACTACGGTCCGTTCGTTACGAAACTGGTACTCGCACTTCCGGCCTCTGTCAAGGCTGAGAACGTTCGTCCCGATCAGTTCAGCGTCTTTGTACGGATCCTGGACAAGAACGGACAGGTCGCCATGCTTCCCAAGAGTTTCCTCGAACGCGACAACTTAGTTCCCAGTGAAGCTTACCGCGTTGTGACAAAGGCTTATCCCTGCTCTTTGGGAGGCGGCCCTCAGGAAGAAGGAACCTACCTTGCGCTGGAGATGAAGTACGGTCCCATGTATCCCTGCTCCTCCGCCACCGCTGCCAATCCGAAGAACATCAACGGTCACGGATATTATATGATCTCTGACTATACGATCACACAGGTCGCTCCGATCGAGACCGATAAAGAACCGCTGAAAGGTCTGGTTTTCGATCACTGCGCCGGTGCAAGAAATCCCAAGCGGGAACGCTTCAGACTGGGCAGAAGCTCCGTGGGTATGCGGTACGGCTACTATATCCCGAAGCTTCAGGAGAAGGGCAAACATCCGCTGATCATCTTCCTTCACGGTGCAGGCGAAGGCGGACAGGATACGGCCATCGCTTTCACCGGCAATAAGGTCACCACGTTTACCGAAGACTATGCGCAGGAGATCTTCCAGGGTGCCTTTGTCCTGGTTCCGCAGTGTGATACGATGTGGCTGGACGATGGTTCCCACGCCTACGGGGACAGCGGAAAGTCCATGTATGTCAAGGATCTGAAAAAAACCATCGACGAGTTTATTGCTGACTATGCCGGTGCCATCGACAAAAAACGCATCTATGTGGGCGGAGACTCCAACGGCGGCTTCATGACCATGCGGATGCTGATGGATTATCCCACCTTCTTTGCCGCAGGCTTCCCGATCTGTGAAGCGATGCTGGATAAGAGAATCTCGGAAAAGGATATCAAAAATCTCGCGAAGATCCCGATCTGGTTCACCCACGCAAAAAACGACCCGGTCGTCAAACCGGATCGCTATGTCGTGCCGACCTACGAACGCCTGATCGCGGCCGGTGCAAAGAACTGTCACTTCACCTTCTGGGACAGGATCATGGATCTTCATGCCGGATGGGATACGCCGGACGGCAAACCTATGGAGTACTTCGGCCACTTCGCCTGGATCCCGATGTTCAACGATGACTGCAAGCTGGACTACGACGGTTCGCCGGTTCTTCTGAATGGTGAACCCACCACCATCTTCCGCTGGATGGCCGCACAGAAACGCGCTTAATGTCCGACCCCATAACCTATCTGAAGAGGAGGCTCTTATGTTTAAGAATCTGACCAAACAGGAAAAAGCCTGGGTTCTTTATGATGTCGGCAACTCGGCCTTTACGATGCTCGCCTGCTCCCTGATCCCCATCTGGTTCAAATCTCTGGCGATCGGTACCAATCCCGGTCAGATCACGAAAGATCAAGCAACGGCCTATTACTCCATCGCCATTGCCGTCGTGACAGTCGTCGTCGCGTTGATGGGACCGATCTTAGGGGCGATCGCAGACCATAAGGATACCAAGAAGATCTTCTTTACGACCGCCGTGGCGCTGGGCGTCATCGGCTGTATCATCAATGGTTTCGCCACGAGCTGGGTGCTGTTCATCGTCATCTATATCCTGGCGAAGATCTTCTATCAGGCATCTCTGACCTTCTATGACTCCATGCTGAACGATGTCACCACCGAAGACCGCATGGACCAGGTTTCGTCCTACGGCTATGCCTGGGGCTACATTGGTTCCTGTATTCCGTTCCTGGTAGCGCTGGTTGCTTACATTCTTGGACCTGACATGCTGAAGGTCATCCCGGGCATGCTGTCCCGCATCATCGGATTCACCGTGACCGGTGTCTGGTGGTTCCTGGTCACCGTCCCGCTGATCAAAAACTACAAGCAGATCAACTACGTTGAGGCAGAAAAAGGCGCCGTCGCGAAAGCCTTCCGGAAGATCGGCGGCACGTTAAAGAAGATCGCCCTTTCCGACCGGAAAGTTCTGTTCTTCCTGATTGCCTTCTTCCTGTATATCGACGGCGTCGGAACGATCATCGACAACTGCATCAACATCGGTACCGACCTTGGTCTGAACACGGTCGGACAGGTCGTTTTCCTGCTGGCGACGCAAGTCGTTGCATGGATCGGATCTCTTGTATTTGCAAAGCTTTCGCTCAAGCACAAGACGGTTCCGCTGATCCTGGTCTGTATTTTCGGTTACTTCTGCGTATGTCTTTACGCGCTGTTTTTGACGACGATCTGGCACTTCGGTATCCTGGCATTCGGCGTAGGCTGCTTCCAGGGTTCCATCCAGTCGCTGTCCCGTTCCTACTATTCCAAGATCATTCCCGCCGAGAACTCCGGTGAGTACTTCGGAATCTATGACATCTTCGCAAAAGGTGCTTCCTTCCTTGGTTCGGCTGTCATCGCATGGGTCAAGCTGGCCGGCGGTACGATCAATATCGCGGTCGCGCTCTTGTCCATCTTCTTTGCCGTAGGCTTCATCTTCCTGAAGCTCTCCGACAAGCAGCCTATGAAGAACAAGGCTTAAGCAAGGGGTTCATCCGTATAGTAATGAATGATATTTTTGAGGATCCGCTGGAAATTCGGATTCTTCCAGACTGACAGGGTATGGCCGGGCGTGATCACAACGACCCGGCCTTTTCCTTTGACAAAAAGGAATCCTCCGGGACGCCCCACTCCTCCGGTTTCGGAGGAAGTTTCAAAGAGCGTCGTGATATACGGTTCGGTCACCTCCAGCTGATAATGCTCGTCCCGCTCGGTAAAATCTTCCACACCCTCCATCAGGGGATGTTCCGGATTGGTTACGGAAACGGTCACGGGGCATCTGGGCGGATGAGTAATAAACCGGCATCCGATCATCCGGGTATATTCCTCTGCCGGACGATGGAACTTTTCCCTGCCGGGTGCGGCAAACCAGTCCGGATGGACCGCGCTACCGGCATGAAGGACCACATAGACGCCGCCATTTTCGATATAACGCTCGATCTCTTTGGGACCGACCTCAGTAACGCCCTCTTCAAACCAGGGTTCCTGGTTCGCGGCGTTGATGCTGTTGCCCTTGCAGCAGAAAACGATGGGATATTCCGCCAGCATCTCTTCTGTCAGAATATCTTTGGCCGTCCGCACGAAGTCGAACTGAATCTCTTCGTTTTGGATATAGGAAAAGCCCTGTTCGACGATTTCGGCCGGATACC
>JAFOIR010000177.1 GCA_017420625.1 Bacillota bacterium | reverse complement strand
GGATCTGGCATGTTTCCCGCTTTTTTTACGTGCCGGGACAGCCCCAGCATTCCCATTCCGGCACGGACCTGGCATGCTTTCCGCTCTATTTACGTGCCGGGACAGCCCCAGCATTCCCATCCCGGCACGAACCTGGCATGCTTTCCGCTCTTTTTACGTGCCTGGATAGCCCTGGCAGAGGAAAACGAAGAATCAGGCTGCCCAGTGTAGGGGAAAAGATAGCCATGGCAGAGGAAACAGAAAGACCGGGCTATCGTGCTAGTCAGGAAGAATAGCCCTGGCAGAAGAAACAGAAAACCCGGGCTATCCAGTACGGGGAAAAGGTAGCCCTGGCAGAGGAAACAAAAAACCGGGCTATCCAGTAAGCAGAAAAGGATAGCCCGGGAAGGAAAACAGAAGAATCAAGCTTGCTTTGCGGGAAAAGGCAGGTGCGGCCGCAATTCAGAACTTACGACCAGACCATTCGCCCGGCCATTCGCCCGAACCTGTCCTTACGCTTCCGTCTGTTCGCTGCCGCCGATCTTCGAGATGATCTCCCGGTTCAGTTTCCGGAGGAAGAAGATGGAAAGGGAGAGGGACGCGATCTCGGCGATGGGATAGGACCACCAGACCATGTTCAGGACGCCGGTCTTTGAGAGCAGCCAGGCGGAGGGCAGAAGCACCACCAGCTGGCGGCAGATGGAGACGATCATACTGTAGACACCTCTTCCCAGCGCCTGGAAGACCGATCCGCAGGAAATGCAGAAGCCTGCCAGCGGGAAGGAGAGACCGATGATCCGGAAGGCCGGTACGCCGATGGACATCATGTGATCCGAGGCGTTGAAGAGAGAGAAGAACACCTGGGGGATCAGCTCAAAAAGCAGGAAGCCGATGGTCATGATGGAGATGGCTGCCGTGAAGGAAAGCTTCATCGTGTCGATGACGCGCTTCTTCCTTCCGGCACCGTAGTTGTAGGCGATGATCGGAACTGCGCCGTTGTTCAGTCCGAAGACCGGCATGAAGATGATGCTGTTGATCTTGAAGAAGATGCCGAAGACTGCCGTAGCCGTAGGGGTGAAGGCAATCAGGATCTGGTTCATGCCGTAGGTCATGAAAGAGCCGATGGCCTGCATGATGACCGACGGGGCGCCGATGGCGGTGATGCCTTTGATGATCTGCAGATCCGGGCGGAAGCCTTTGAAGCGGAAGGTGATCTCGTTGTTCTTCTTCAGGTTGAATACGATGGCGACGATGGCTGCCAGGTGCTGTCCCAGGACAGTGGCCAGGGCCGCGCCGGCGATCCCCAGCTTCGGCATGCCGAAGAGGCCGAAGATCAGGATCGGGTCCATGACGATGTTGAAGAGGGCACCGCAGAGCTGGGAGACCATAGCATAGAAGGTCTTGCCTGTGGACTGCAGAAGCCGCTCGAAGGTGACTTCCATGAAGAGTCCCAGGGACAGGCAGCAGACCATCCGGAGATAGATATAGCCGTAGCCCAGAATATCAGCATCGTCCGTCTGAACGTTGAAGAAGGGCACGGTCAGGAAGAGGCCGATCATGAAAAAGGCGGCCATGAGACAGAGTTCCAGGAAGATGCCGTTGACGGCACTCTTGTTGACCCGGTCAAAATCACGCTGTCCCAGGGAGCGGGACAGGTAGGCGTTGATGCCGACGCCGGTTCCCACACTGAAGGAGATCATGAGTGTCTGGATGGGGAAGGCAAGGGAGACCGCAGTCAGCGCGTTCTCGCTGATCATCGAGACGAAGATGGAGTCGACAATGTTGTAGAGTGCCTGGACCATCATCGAGATCATCATCGGCACGGACATGGAGAAAAGCAGCCGGCCCACCGGCATCGTCCCCATTTTGTTTTCTTTGAAAGCCTGTTCTGCCATGGCATGGTTCCTTTCTGCGGAAGATCCGGCACAGTCCGGAAGCGGCACGCCCGGAAGCGGCACAGCCCTGATCCGGCACGGCCCGGATTCCTCCGTCTGATTCACAGATATCGCAAAAGAGCGTAACAGGAAATATAATGGATTGCAAGCCTATTCGGAAACCGGCGCAATTCCGGCCCCGGAAGAAACCGGCGGAATACCGGCGCCCGGAAGAAGCTGGCGGAATTTTCAGGAAAATGCGCTCCCGGGTGGCAGGAGAAATCCCGGAATGGTATAATCAAAGCAGCTGTTTCACGATAATAATACAGGAGGTTTCATTATGATCGAAGTTGCTGCGCTCGGTGAGCTTTTGATTGATTTTGCGTCCGTCAGCAAGGACGAAGACGGATATCCCACAATGGCCGCGCATGCAGGCGGTGCACCGGCAAATTTCCTCGCGGCGCTGAAGAAATTCGGTCACGAAGGCGCGCTTCTCGGAAAAGTCGGGGACGATGCTTTCGGCCAGATGCTGTTCCGCACTCTTGAGCGTGCCGGGATCGAGACCTCCGGCCTCGTGGTGGACGATTCCGTCTTTACGACACTGGCTTTTGTCACCTTCGATGAGAAGGGCGACCGCTCCTTCAGTTTCGCGAGAAAGCCCGGAGCCGACACCCAGCTCCGCCCGGATGAACTGAACCTGGCACTGATCGACGAGGCGAAGATCTTCCACTTCGGAACCCTTTCCCTGACCGCGGAACCGGTCCGCGCTGCAACACAGGCAGCCGTGGCCCGGGCGAAGGAAAAGGGAAAGATGATCACCTGCGACCCGAACCTG
>JAFOIR010000176.1 GCA_017420625.1 Bacillota bacterium | reverse complement strand
ATGATGACGAAAAGTGAGAAAAGATATCAAATCATTATTACGAGCATCGTTCTGCTGCTGGTCGTTGCGACGATCTGTCCGTTTGTCCTTTTGTTTATGTCGTCGATCTCGTCCGAATCGTCTCTCATCCGGAACGGCTATCAGTTCTGGCCGAAGGAATTCAGTCTGAACGCCTATAAGTACATTACCCGAAATGCTGACACGATCATTCGGGCATATGGCCTGACAATTCTGACGACGGTCGTCGGAACCTTTCTTTGCCTTTTTCTGACGATCACCCTGGCCTATCCGCTCTCAAGGAAAAATCTGAAAGGACGCAGAGTCATCCTCCTGCTGATTCTCCTGACGATGCTGTTTCACGGCGGCGTTGTCCCTTCCTATATCCTCTGGGTAAAGTATCTTCACATCAAGAATACATTCTGGGCACTGGTCCTGCCAAATCTGCTGCTCAATTCTTTCCATTTGATTCTCATGAAGAATTACTTTGAAAACAGCATTCCGCAGCAGATCATTGAAGCAGCACAGATCGATGGAGCCGGACATCTGGCTGTTTTGTGGCATGTGATCCTGCCTATGGGAAAACCGATCATTGCGACGATCATGATGTTTACGATCCTTACTTACTGGAATGACTGGGTGAACCCCCTGTACTTTGTCAGCGACAGCAAGATGTGGTCACTGCAGATCCTGCTGGAAAACATCATGAACAATATACAGTTTCTGGTCAAGAATTCCAAAGTGGCAGCACAGATCGGCCTGTCTGTGTCATCTCTGCCCAGTGTGTCGGTACGTATGGCAATTGCTGCGCTTGGCATCCTGCCAATCCTGATTCTGTTTCCGTTCTTTCAGAAATACATTGTAAAAGGTATTTCACTGGGGGCTTTAAAGGAATAGCCATGAATAACTATGAAGTAACACAGATCGAAAAAGGTGTTTATCTCATCTTCGAACCAGCGGAAGATGTAGGCAGCTCCATGTATCTGGTTGTCGGAGAAAAGAAAGCAGCCCTGATCGATTCCGGTATGGGGACAGGCAATCTGCCCGGACTTGTTGATGAGCTCACCTATCTGCCGGTATTGCCGCTGCTTAGTCATGGACATTCCGATCATTACCTGGGGATGTTGTCTTATTCCTGGATCTATATGGATGAGGCGGATGTTCCGCTGATCCGGAAGGATTACGAGATGAATAAAGAAGAAGCCGAAGCACAATGCGAGAAGCTTCCTCCATTGCCGGGTCTTTTGCCTCTTTCAAAGCTGATGGACGAAGATGGTCGGATCGATCTGGGAGGCCGGCATCTTTCTGTCGTTCCGCTTCCCGGTCACACGCCCGGCTCTGTCGGGTTTCTGCTGGAAGAGGATCGGATCCTCTTTTCCGGAGACGGGCTGACCTACAACGTCTGGATGCAGCTTCCGGAGTCTTCTTCACTTGAGGATTATCTGGAAACGCTCCATTCACTGCGGCCCCTGAAAGATCGTTTTGACCGAATTTATAACGGACACAGCATCGATCCTTTTCCAGCAGACTTTCTGGAAAAAGTCATCCGGCTGATTGAGAAGGTGATCGAAGAACCTTTTGGAACACCAGTGGGGGAACCGTTCCCTGGCATCGAGGCCAGCGGAGACGGCTGTATGGTCACCTATCGGCCATGAAACAGAGATGAGAAAACAAAAACAGCTTCGCTCAAGAACGGAGCTGTTTTTTGCGTGATCAGCCCTCAGGAGATTGTCTTTTTCGAAGATTCCTGATAAAATTAAGCGGAAACTATGTTTATTTTCTGTCTCAGGAGGGATATCATGGATTGGTATAAACCACTGGTAAAAGCAAATGGAAAAGGGATGACCATCATTTTTATGCTCGCCGGCATCGTGATGGTCGTGCTCGGTGTTTATTTCGGATTTGTTCAGGGCAAGGACTATGTGAAAACGACCGCTGTAATTACCCGGATCGTGGAAGAGGAGGATCCATCAGCCGAAAACGGCATCGCTCAAAGGCCGATCGTTACCTACACGGCAGGCAGCAAAGAATATACGGAAAAGCTCGATTCCTGGGATCCTTCCTATGAGGCGGGCAAAGAAATCAAAGTCAAATATGATCCGGCTGATCCTTCCAAGGTTTTGGAAGATTCGCTTGGATTTACGGTTTACCTGCTGGCAGTCGGCGCCATTCTGATTATCATTCCGATCTTCTCCCTGATCAAAAACAAGAAGCAGATGGAAGAACTCGAAAGCCGCATGGAGACGCAGCAAAGTCTGTTTGAAGCCTCTCGTCCGACCGGTAAGGAGAAGAAGCTTTACTTCCTGACAGATCTGGGGACGGCCAAAGGCACCGCTCATATTGAGGATGAAAACCGCCAGGTGGTCTACGAAGCGGCATGTACGAAGTTCTCCCTGGTGGCAGACAGCGAATATGACTTTATCGATCATCGAAGCGGCAGCCATAAGACGCATCTGATCGGCAAAACAGTGACCTCTTCTTCGGATGCGTTCTGGGTGCTGGATAATCATTCTACCTTCACGATAGACGGAAAAGATATCTGGAAAGTTCTGCATGAGAACGGGATCCGGATCGAAACCGGCATGGAGAAACTGAAATGGAATTATAACATTTTCCGGGGCGATGTGCTGATCGCTGAGGCGGTGAATACCAATAAGCTGGTTCACGAGGAAGACGCCGAGGCAAAAGGTGCGCTGGCAGCGGTTCCTTTCCCCGGATTTTTCCGCATCCGTGCTTTTGATGAAAATCTGGACGCCATTTTCCTGGTGCTGTTCGCAATTGGCCGCACCGATATGATGATCTACAAATAATGCCGCTGGTAGAGGAGGCTTCTCATGAGCGAGAAATATCGTTATGACCTGCACGTCCATACCTATGAAGGCAGTGCCTGCGCCAAGTCTCCGGCAGCTGAGCTGGCTGATTTTTACAAAGAAAAAGGCTATGCCGGACTGGTGGTCACCGACCATTTCTATGCCGGCAATACCCGGGTGGATCGTTCTCTTCCCTGGCCGGAATGGCTGAAAGGCTTTAAGGAAGGGTATGAGCATATGAAGGCGCGCGGCGACGAGATCGGATTATCTGTTTTCTATGGCTGGGAGTATTCATTCCACGGAATCGATTTCCTCACCTTTGGTCTAGACAACGACTGGCTTCTGGAACACCCGGAAGTCAAGGATATGGATATCGTAGACTATCTGAATCTGGCCAGACAGTCCGGCGCCTATGTCATCCATGCGCATCCGTTTTTTGAAGCCCATTATATTCCCTATATCCGGCTGCTGCCGCATCATGTGGACGCAGTAGAGGTTTGCAATGCGCCGAAAAGAGGATTTTTCAATGACCGCGCCATGGAATATGCGACGGCTTATGACCTGACGAAGACCGGCGGTTCAGACTGTCATGGGACTCACTGGAAAACCATGTCCGGCATCGAACTGCCGCATCCGGTCAGTTCCATCCAGGAGCTGATCGCGGCGCTTCGCGCCAGAGAACACGAAGTCTTTCTGATGGAAGAATAAACAAAGGCGCCGGGAAGGCGCCTTTGTTAGGAAAGGAGATATAATGGCACAGACAATCAGGAAGAAGACCCGCGATATGACGGAAGGATCCATTGTTCGTCAGATCATTCTGTTTTCCCTTCCTCTGATGCTGGGCAATGTTTTCCAGATGCTGTACAATACGGTCGACTCGATCGTGGTCGGCAATTTCGTGGGAAAAGAAGCGCTGGCAGCTGTGGGCTCGACGACCATGATCGTCAATATGCTGGTCTTCTTCTTTAATGGATTTTCCGTTGGCGCATGCGTAATCATCGGTCAGTATTTCGGTGCAAAGGAGATGGATAAGCTGCATCGGTCGGTTGAAACGACCATGATGATGACCTTTCTCTTCTGCATTGTGATGACGCTTGTCGGCGTGTTCGGTGTACGCCCGATGCTGCGCTTTATGTCCACACCGGAGGATGTTTTTGAGGATGCGACCACCTATCTGACGATCTATTTCTGGGGTATCAGCGGTCTGCTTATCTATAACATGGGCTCAGGGATCCTGCGGGCAGTCGGCGATACGACCCGGCCGCTCTATTTCCTGATCCTGACCAGCGTGATGAATATTATCCTGGATCTGCTTTTTGTCATCGTTTTCCATCTGGGGATCGCAGGCGTAGCCTATGCGACCATTCTTTCACAGCTGGTTTCCGCTATCCTGACCTTGCTCCTTCTGACGAGAACGAATGAGATCTACAAGCTCAGCTGGAAGGATCTGGGGATCGATGTCAAACTGCTGAAGCAGATTATCAATGTAGGCCTGCCTGCCGGCATTCAGCAGGTCATTACTGCATTCTCCAATGTTTTCGTCCAGTCCTATGTAAACTTCTTCGGATCCAGCTGTATGGCCGGCTGGAGCTGTTACAACAAGCTGGATTCCTTTATCATGCTGCCGATGAGTTCAATGGCACTGGCGGCCACTACCTACGTCAGTCAGAACATCGGTGCGAAGAAATACAAACGCGCAGAGCGAGGAACTTTTATTACGATTGCGATGACCGTAGCGGTGACGGCGGTGATCGGCACGATCATCGTCATCTTTGCCGGACCGGCGATCGGCCTGTTTTCGCAGGATTCCTCTGTGATTGAATATGGCATTCTGTTTATACGCCATAATACCTTTTTCCTGCTCTTCAACTGCGTGAACCATGTACTTGCTGCATCGCTGCGCGGCCGCGGCGATTCGAAGGGTCCGATGGTGATCATGCTCATCGCCTTTGTAGCGCTTCGTCAGAT
>JAFOIR010000175.1 GCA_017420625.1 Bacillota bacterium | reverse complement strand
CATCCGGTACAGAGTCGGTGTAAGCTGCGGATCAATAATGGAACCGCTGAACGCCTCTGCACAGATCATGATCAGGTTTTTCCCTTCGAACATACCGGTAAACTGATTCTTCCGCGAAACGCTCTGAGAATCCGCATATTCACACAGAGATTCGATCTGCTGTGTCCGGGCATTTTCCGCAAGCTCCTTGAAATCGAGGTTCATCCGGCTGTATCCAGTGATCAGATTTCCCACTTCCACGATCGATTCCACTCCGCTCTTGCTCTCTTCGGAGTTTTCACTCTGTTCAGAGTTTTCGCCTGGCTGTGATCCTTCCTGACCAGGTGCAGGCGAAGACTCATTGCCGGAAGGCTGGGAATCACCTTGTCCTGAAGATGACTGATCTTCGATCTCAAGATCCATATGCTGAGCATCCATCGTAAACTCTGCCTTGCTGTTCAGATGGAGGATATCCAGTCTGACACCGGTCAGAAGACCGAAATTGTCGACGGAGTTGGAGAAGTTGTAATTCTTGCCGTGCAGTGCACGAAGTTTCTGATTGAATGCAATGCTGAGCAGTGCTGTACAAAGAAAGACCAGTCCGCAGACACCCACGACAATCACTCGTTTAAGATCCGCTTTTCCCTTCTTCATCCAGCGTCGGACATAGAGGAAATATATGATCAGCGGCAGAGCCAGCAGTAAAAAGATCGTAAAGAGACCTGAAAAACTGAAAATCAGTTTCAGCGTAACTCCCATAAACCCGGTTGCAACGCCTTTCGCACCATTGACGATGGTTTTTATGTCATAAAGGACTTTAAAGGCTTTTGTAACAAAATACTCGATCAGAAACGGCAGAGAATACAGAACGATCAAAACGGCCCCGGTTATATTTCTTGCCTTTTCATGTTTGATCAGATGCAGCGGGACGTACAGCAGAACAAATCCCACAAAGACCGAATACAGCAGAATCAGCAGAAACGATGAAAAACTTAACGCGCCTCTGGCTGACCAGTGAAAGATCAGTTCCATATAGAGAATGAGCAGAGGGAAGAACAAAAGATCCCCGATCTTGGCTCTCTTTCTGGCAGCACGTTTCTTTCGTTTTTTCTCGGCAGCTGCCATCCGCTCCTTTCTGGCTCTGGCTCTTTCCTGTATTTCACTTGCACTCATTAGCTCACCTTTTATCTTTCTTTTTTATTTCTCAATAAAATTCATGACCTGATCCCACCACGTATCGACCGCCTCATTGCCGGAACGGTAGATCTCATGCCGGGCATTTTCAATTCGGACCAGTTTTCCGTCACTCAGACGTTCGACAAAAGCTTTCTGCGGTTCTGCCAGAACAGTCTGATCATCCGATGCCTGGAACAGGATAACGGGAATCCTGATCTTCTCCGGTTGTCCTTTTGCCAGGATCTTACGTGTTACTTTCAAGGATTCAAGCGTCCAGTTATAGGTAGGAGAACAGTTCTGAAACTCCGGATGAGCTTTCCGGATCTCATTATACCAGTCAAACCTCTCCCGCCCGCTGGCACAGGAATCCTCAAATTTCTCTTCTCCGGTATAAGGACCGGAAAGAAAGATCATCTCTTTGCTCTTACCCAGAACTTTAGCTCCCCGGCAGATCGCGATTCCGGTCCATGCCGGGAAATTTCCGGTGGAAGCTGCAATCATCGGAGAGTTAAAAACAGCCTTATCAAAGGAAACCAGGCCTCTTTCCAATATCAATGCAGCCACAGCGCCGCCCATTGAATGAGAAAACAGTATGCGCGGGGCCTTCGCCTCTTTCATCCAGCGATCATATACAAGTTCTGCATCTTTCAGATAGTCTTCAAAATGATCCACATGGGTAAGATAGTGATATTTCAGCTTCGGATCCCGGTATGACCTTCCGTGGCCTCTCTGATCCAGGGTGCAGACGGAGAAGCCTTCTTTCAGGAAACCATAGATGACTTCACTGAATTTCTCGATATTCTCCGTAAACCCATGCAGCAGCATAACGGTTCCGCGGCAATCATCGGCCGTAAAGAACGATGTATAAAGGGATATCTGATCCGGTGTTTTCAGGGTCTCGTTTTGTCTTCTTGCTTCAAGATACGGCAGCACCTGCTCATTCATAAACACGGAATAATTTTCCGAATGAACCAAACCTTTCCCCATCTTCCTCCTCCTTCCGGCAGGATTCTCCTGAGCCGAAAAATAATTTCAAGCTAATATTATACAAAAAAATCGTCCAAAAATCAATATCTGCTCCATCGAAATCAGAGCTTCGAAGGCTCGATCTCGAATTCCTGCGGGCGGAATCTCGGACAGACATTCTCTTTTGTCGCAATGACGGAGGATGCCAGTCTCGTACCGATCTCACATGCTTTTTTCAATTCTTTCCCATAGGTCAGACCGATCGCCACTCCGGCAAAAAATGCGTCGCCACACCCCGTTGTATCGACAACTTCCACTTTCTGCGGGGGTACAAAACCACATTCTCCTCCCGGGACAGCATAAACAGCGCCTCTCTCTCCCATCGTCACTACCATCTGCGGAAATCCTGCCTGTTCGATTTTTTGAGACAGCAGCTGCGCAAGGGGATCGGGATCCATCCCTTCCAGATCCTCTGAGAACAGCATGCCGGCCTCCTGTTCATTGCAGACGATACAGCCGGTTCTTTGCAGAAGATCTCTTCTTTCCATTGCGATGGACATATTGGAGACAACCGCATAAACTTTTTTCCCGTACTGCTCAGCCAGACGGAAAATCTGCTTCAGAAGCCCCGGTTCCATATCAATCTCCACAACAACAGAATCAGCATTCTGTACGATCTGATCTCCGTGTTCATCCAGAATCTGTCCGATTGCAGAAAGATCAGGACGCTGTGAGATCGAAGCGATCACGTCTCCTCCGTTGTCAAATACCGCCAGCCAGGTACCCAGTCCTCCGGGAACCTTCCGAACATATCTTGTATCTACCTGATGACGGTTCAGTTTATCGATGACATCCTGGCTGATACCGCTCTCATCCACGATGGAGATCATCGTCGGACGCAGTTCAATATTCGCGATGTCCTCTGCCACATTCCGGCAGACTCCGCCGTGGATCTGCTGCACCCAACCGACGTTGCGTCCGCCGGGGATATATTTTGTCAGCGGATATCCTTTGATATCTACAAAAACAGCACCAAATACAGCAATTCCCATCAGTTTTCCACCTCCACGCTGATTGTTAGGATCTGACCTGCTCTGACAGATTGTGCCAAAGCCTCTTGCAGCACTCCGCCATGAACCAAGATCTTCTCGCCTTTCTCTGTTTCCAGAGTGATCGACCGGATTTCATAAGAACCCGGAATAACATCTGCTTTTCTGGCCATATGATAAATGACCTTAGTCTTTCCAAGGAGAATCGCCTGAATGATTCCACTTTCCGGAATCAGATAATCAGGAATTGCCGGCATTAAGGTCAGCGTCAGCTTTCCATCCTGCATTCCGAACAGCTGTTCTCCGAAAAACATCCTCCGCCAGATGGAAAGGAATTCAGCCGTGGAACCGGAAAGTCTGGCAACAAATCCTCTTCCATGGAAATCTTCGTTCGGATTCAGACTGCTGGCCAGGAACGAACTGTTTTCAAGCGTACTTCTTCCGTAGACTTCAGGATCCAGGAAAGGAATCGCCGCATTTTTCCAGTCTTCAAAGAATTCTTTGAAAAGACCGCCTCTGAGAAGTTCCAGCAAGTATTTATATTCCATATGCAGCCAGATGGAACCGTTTTCCAGCCATCCGGGTGTAAAGGCACGGCACCGGCCGACTTCAAATGAGGCCTGATCCAGGGAAGCATTGACCCGGTACATCTTCAGTTTCCGATCATAAAGCTCACTTTCTTTGATCTGACGATAGAGTTTTCTTCGATCCACCAGGAAAGGATCCAGCTTCATCAGATGAACGGCTCCTTCCAGGAAAGGCGGCATCGTATGCTGTATAAACCCCGTTGGAAGAATTCCTTCTTCATCTTCAGTATAGTCAGTCACTTCGTAGTAGTAATAGGTTGGCGCTGTTTCGTTCCTGTTTGCTTCAACGATCGCCGTATCCACGATATACAGCATGCTCTGCAGTGTGGTGAAAAGGAAAACAGCCGGCTCGTCCTTCGTGAGATCATCTCCGTAGGAAATTCTCTGTCCGCTGACGCCTCGGAATGTCTCTTGCCTGAATCGCTCTTTGGCATCATTCATTCTGTTCCAGAAATTCATGACAGCATTTTCTCGTTTGATGATTCCGTCTGGCACTTCTTTTGTTATGATCCTGTTCAGGTTTCGAATCAGATCAGCCAGTTCTTTTATCAGACTGACCTTCCCTTCGGCCAGATCCAGGGCCAGCAGTGTCACCTTCAGCCATCGTTCCAGTTCATAGGTTTCCGCCATGGAGGATCCCATAAGGCCTGGAAGGCCGTTCAGGGCATCATACCACCCTGGCTTGCCTCCTTCCATTTCAACCCATGAGATACGGATCCAGTGCCGTAAATTTCGTCACGGCCAGGAGGATCATCTTTTCCAGGATCGAGCTCTTTACTTCCTTTCCTGACGCATCCTTCAGCCTTCCGCCCGGAAGAGGAAGGTCGTCCGCCTGATAGAGTGAACGATACTGACGGATTCCGCGTTCAGTTTTGACATATCGTTTCTTTCTTGGCAGGACAGTCGTCTCCGCCTGATAATATCCATATTGTGGATTAAGAAACAGCTCGGCTGCTTTGTCCGGCCATACTTCAATATATTCTTCCAGAAGATCCAGGTTATAGGTCCAGTGATCACACCAGTAGCCTTCTCCGAAATGCGCCTGAATCTGTTCCTGTGATTCCTTCAGGATCCTTTCAAACTCTCTTTGCACCTCTTCTTCCGGAAGTTTTTCCGCAAGTTCCTGATAAAGCTGTCCGGGCGTATAGGTTTTTCCCTGACAGGTGAACACCTGTTTATCCACACTCAGCGGATTATATCCGTCGATCTGAATCAGTTCGAAGAATGTCCGGATATTCTGCTCGCCGACTTCAGGTGTAAAGAAAGTATCGCTGCGCCGATTCTGGTTGACGTCCCGGTAATTGGCATTTCCCTGGGAATAGTATTCCGGCAGCATCGAGAAGTAGTTGTAGTCTCTTTCCAGATCTCCGTGCTTGCGGGAATACACATACAGATTCTTGTCTCCTGCCCGGACCGGTGCGCCGCCGCGCAGAACGTTGTCCATATAGGTATAGCGGCAGTAAAGATCAAAAACAGGATCCGCCGTATGGGTTTCGATCACATCGCTCAGTTCTTCTGTCAGATGAACCGCTTCATCCAGCTTTCCGGTGAAATAGTCCTTCCCCAGTGGTTTTTTCAAGAATTCTTTCAGCCATTCTTTGGATCCGGCGTGTCCGAAGAGTTCGCAGAGATGATAGCTTTCTCCGGGAGCCAGCTGCGGGCTGGCAGCAAAGAAGGCACAAGGAAAAAGATTCGAGAAATGCTGTCTTGATGATTCTACACCATCCAGACCCTTTTCCTCGAACATCAGCGGAAATGTATGTGAAAGATCGTATCCGAAGATGACCTCCGGATCGGTGATGACCGGAAGCTTTTCTCCTTCCATGCCATAGGCAAATGCAAAATTGCCGCCCTCGATCTCCTTAACATCTGCCGTGTCATCCATACTGGCCCGCACGCGATAGAACGGGGTCCTCTCCCGGACATCTTCCGCCTGCATCCAGGCTTTTCCTGTCTGCAGCATATTTTTCAGTGTCCAGTCCGTCACGCCGTAAGGCACCAATTCCGGCATTCCGTCCAGTACTTCCGGCTGAATCATCCCGGATGTCCGGTTGGTCAGGGTCACCAGCCTTACCAGCGCTCCCAGTTTTTCCTCGGGCAGAATAAAATAGGTTACCCTGATTTCGATTCCCTGACAGGTGGTCGAGATGGAAAGCGTGTTCATCCCGATCTCCATATCAGACTGATCCAGCTTGCCAAAAGCTTCTGTCACTTTCCCATCGATCCGCAGGAAGGTCCTGAATCCCGTTTCTCCCGCTCTGGTATAGGCACGATGTGCAGGAAGAAACTCCATGATGGGATGATCCTTATCTTCTGAGCCGAAGGAAACCACAGCCTGAGAACGGTTGACATAGTAACACCAGATCGGAATGCCGTGAAGCCCGGCAATGCCCGGAAGGAAACTGGAGAATGGGGCTTTCTTTCCATAATCCTCGATGCGGTAGGTATCCATGCGTTTACTCCTTCTATTTTTTCAGTTTTGCTGTTCTGGGAAGACCAAAGATCACGAGCGGCATGAACTTGATAATCGAAACGATCCGACCTTTTCTCATGACTGGAACCTCGAATCTAGTTTATTCTTCGGGAATCAAACGTTTGGAAATTAGAATAGCGCAAACACCGGCAAAGAGCGCACCGATCAGTTTGGATACGATCACCGCACCCAGAAAATCCGGTGCAACCTCCGCCGTAAAACCGAGATGTGCCCCAAATACAGCGGTCGAACAGAAAAGAAAGGAAAGGTTGACGAGCCGGCCTTTGGGATCCATATCCTTTGCCATAGCAAATACCGGCATCGCCGTCACAAAACCAATCAGAAGCGCTGCCATGCTCACTTCGTTCATTCCAAGCTTTCTTCCGACTGCAGAAAGAGGCTTTTTCAGAATTCTCTGTAAAAGCAATGTAAGCGGAAGACTTCCCAGCATAAAAACACAAACCGAAACGACAACCTGCATTGCCTCCGAAAGAGGCATCAGTCCGGGAAGAAAGGAAGCCCCGGTGAGCATTTTGACTGCTCCGATCATAAGGCCTATCGTAAGGATGATTTTCAGTATTTTCGTAAAAACCTGAAACACCTTCAGCATGGGACCGGGATATTTCCACAGACCAAGTCCGCAGATGATTGCAAAGACAAACAAAATGAGATTCTGTTTCAGGATCGTCCAAAGTCCAAGTCCGAAGAAGAAACCGCCGACGATCAGACAAACCGGCAGGGTCAGCATGCCAATGGCCATGCCATTGCAAAGATATACCAGATCTTTCTTCTCCATCAGCTTGCTTCCCACCGGGATGGTGAAAACCAGACTGCAGCCAAGTGTAGCTGCCGGGATCAGACCGGCATAGAGTCCGATCTGCGGATCCAGCGCCAATGCACGGGACAGATGGAATCCGCCCATATCGATCGCGATCAGCCCTCCGAACATCGCCGGATCCAGTCCGATCCGGCTGAAAAACTGAGCCACCCCGGGACTGAGTCCACCGGAAAGAAGTCCTGAAAGACACAAAATACCTGCCATCGAAAGCGCAGTCGGACCAAGCAGTTCAAATCCTTTTTCGAACTGCGCTCCGTAACCCCATCGATTTCCCAGTATCACATCGATTCCACCCAGGACTGCCCCGGCGGAAACGATCCACATCATCACTTGATTCAAACAGCTTCACCTCTGCTTATAGTTAGACCTAATTCTACCACATAATGCTGTCAAACGAAAGAAAAAATGGTATAATACCCTCATCAACCTGAGGAGGTTCTTTCATGCGATCGATCGGTGTACTTATCAAACCGGCATCCGGACTTTGCAACATGCGATGTGACTACTGCTTCTATGCCGATGAAACGGCCAACCGTCAGGTTTCATCCTATGGAATCATGACGAGGCAAACTCTGAAAAACGTGATCCGACGTACGCTTCTGCCCTGTGAAGGCGCATACTCCATCGCTTTTCAGGGAGGAGAACCCACCCTTGCAGGCCTTGATTATTTCAGAGAAGCTGTCCGGCTGATCGATCAGTATAACCGTCACGATGTCCCGGTCCAGCTTGCGATTCAAACCAATGGCTATCAGATCGATGAAGAATGGGCTGCTTTTCTTGCTGAACATCATTTCCTGGTCGGTATCTCCGTTGACGGAACAAAACAAATTCATGATCTGTACCGCCATGGTTCGGACGGTACGTCCGCCACCTATGATCAGGTGCTGAAAACGACTGAACTGTTTTCCCGTTATCATGTGGATTATAATATTCTGACAGTCGTAACGGAACAAACAGCCGCGCATGCCCGCGAGATCTATGACAATTATCAGAAAAACGGCTGGCACTTTCTCCAGTTCATCACCTGCCTGGATCCGCTGGGTGAAGCCCGCGGGCAAAGCAGTTATTCTTTAAAACCGGCCTCTTATGGGAAATTTCTCTGTGATCTTTTTGATCTTTGGGAAGCGGATGTTCAAAAAGGCATCAAGCAGCGGGAAAACCCACTGGCATTTGCTCCGTATATCCGTACTTTCGACAATTACGTTGCCATCCTTTCGGGACGCAGGCCGGAATCCTGCGAGCAGACCGGCATCTGCCGCATGGATGAGTCTACCTACGTGGTAGAAGCTGACGGCAGTGTTTATCCCTGTGATTTTTATGTGCTTGACGCTTACCGCGCCGGCAACTTCAACGAGGACCGGATCGATGCAGTGGATCAGAAAATGAAAGCGCTTGGTTTTACGGAGCGATCCCGAACTCTTCCTTCTAAATGCCAGAGCTGTAGATATCTGTCACTTTGCCGCGGGGGCTGTTACCGCAGCCGACTGACCAATGAAAACGGCCTGGACGAAACGCTCCAGGCCGATGGTCGAAATTATTTTTGTGAAAGCTTCCGGATGTTCTTTGATCACAGCCAGGAGAGGCTGAAAAAGATCGCTGACTTTTTCACCGCATGGCCTCGTTTTACAATGGGAAGCTAAGCCTTCTCCCTAACGGATCGAAGGTGTTCCGTTCAGTTTCTGGGATTTCATCCAGATGGACATGACGATCTTTTTGGGCAGCAGTCTGACAAGAAGCCACTGTACATTATTGACAAGTCCAAAACAGGAGATCTCCCGTCCCTTGTAAAGATCACGGATCGCTTTTTTCATGACCCTGGCCGGATCATACATCGCTGCATAACTGATGACGACTTTTTCTTTATCCGGATCAATCGC
This sequence comes from Bacillota bacterium, assembly GCA_017420625.1. Next base: position 5,727 of record JAFOIR010000175.1, on the reverse strand, counting down.
ACGGTCAAAGAATGCTGTCTTTGTCCAGAACGGAGTTACGGTGAGTACCTGAATGCCCCGGTATTTCACTTCGTTGCGAAGCGCACGGCTGTAACTGGTAACGAAAGCCTTCGTTGCCGCATAACAATTGATATAGGGAATCGGCTGGAACCCGGCACAGGAACTGATATTCATGATCCTGCTGCCGGTTTTCATATAGGGAAGCGTGCAGGAGATCATCAGGACCATGGCTGTAACATTGAGATCGACCATGTTTGCCAGTACGTCTGCCTTGATATTCTCCGTGTGATCAAAAATGCCGAATCCGGCACAGTTAGCCAGAACCACGACTTCCGGTTTTTCTTCTTCCAGGCGGGCAAGATATGTCTTTCTGACCTCTTCCCGATCCGTCAGATCCATAGGCAGCGGAACGATCCTTGCAGCTGTTTTTTTCTGCAGTGCTTCCAGTTTTTCCCTCGTTCTGGAAATGACCCAGATCTCATCGACTTTTTCCTTCTGGCTGATCTGAAGTGTAAACTCGCGGCCCATTCCGGAGGACGCACCTGTAACGACAATTATCTTTTTCATCATGATTCCTCAGCATTCTCTATGTATTTTCTACATTTCCTCCATCATAAACGACATTGACTTTAGATGCAAGAGAATCTATAATTTTACTAATTATACTTTTATACTTACTACGGGGGACACCTACTATGAAAAGAGCCGATGGAACCAGAGTCAGAAACGAATCACCCATGTACTACCTGGTACCGCATATCCTGCCGAAACGTTATGATTCCATGAATATGTGCACGGTTGATATTCCCATCGAACCCATGACCCGTTACAGGAACGAGAAGCGAAAAGAAGGAAAACAGATCAGCAATCTGGCCCTTGTTCTGGCTGCCTATATGAGAGCTGTCGCGAAGTATCCGGAACTGAACCGGTTTATCGCTAACAAAAGGATCTATCAGCGCAATGAAGTCTGTGCCGCCATGGTCGTTCTTCGTCCCGGACAGTCCAGTGATACCTTCGCAAAGGTTTATTTCGATCCGGAAAATGATACCGTCTTCGATGTTCAGAGAAAAGTCGACGAGTACATCAATACTACCAGAGAGAATGACTCCAACTCCCTTGATAAGATCATGTCCATGATCATGAAATTTGATTTTCTGGTAGGCGGGATCTGCAATATCCTTCGCTTTGCCGACCGGCATGGACTGCTGCCCAAGGCGATCATCGATGCCAGCCCGTTCCATGCAACCCTTCTGATCACTAACCTGGCCAGTATCCGGACCAATCACATCTATCATCATGTTTATGAATTTGGTACCACCAGCGTCGCGGTGGCCATGGGCAATCTCCGGGAAGTTCCTAAGACCGTTCAGGGAAAAGTCACGCTGGAACGCTGCATTCCGCTGGGTATCGTCATGGATGAAAGAATCGCTTCCGGTCATTTCTTTGCCCATGTTTTCGCCTATGTCAAAGAACTCCTGAAAAACCCGGAAAAAATGGAAATACCATTTAAGCAGGAATAATCGAAAGGATTTTTCCATGTCAGTCAAACGCAAACAGGTAGACATGCTGAATGGCTCTCTGATCGACAAGATCGTGCTTTTTGCTCTTCCTCTTGCCGCCAGTTCCGTCCTTCAGCAGCTATTCAATGCCGCTGACCTGGCTGTCGTCGGTCGGTTCGCAAGTTCCACCGCCATGGCAGCAGTCGGCTCCAACTCATCGCTGATCAGCCTTCTTTTATCGCTCTTCATGGGATTATCCCTCGGTTCCAACGTCCTGATCGCCACTTACATCGGACGCGGCCATAAGGAAGAAATCAACGCTGCTGTTCATTCCACGATTGCGATCGCTCTCGTCTGCGGAATGATCGTTCTTCTGCTTGGACTATTTCTGGCAAGACCTCTGCTGCTCCTTATGAATGCACCGAAGGATGTCATTGATCTGGCAGCGCTGTATCTTCGGATCTATTTCTTCGCTGTTCCATTTATCATGATCTACAATTTTGGTTCAGCGATCCTGAGAAGTAAAGGCGACAGCAAAAGACCGCTGATCGCCATGACCATCAGCGGAATTCTGAATGTAGGTCTGAACCTTCTTCTTGTCATCGTTTTTCATCTTCATGTCATCGGTGTAGCTGTCGCAACGGTCGCCTCCAACGTCCTCAGCGCAGCACTGGTACTCTATTTTCTGATGCATGAAGAGGAAGATTTCCGTTTGTCTCTTAAAAAGATCCGGGTCCGGAAAGAAGATCTTTCCATGACGCTCAGAGTAGGCCTTCCGGCCGGTCTTCAGGGAATGGTTTTCTCTCTTTCCAACGTGGTGATTCAAAGCAGCGTCAACAGTTTTGGTTCCCTGGCAGTTGCAGGCAATACAGCTGCACAGAATTTTGATTTTATCGATTTCTGTATGATCAACGCTTTCGTACAGGCCGGTGTCACTTTCACAAGCCAGAACTTTGCCGCCAAAAAGTTTGACCGATGCCGAAAAGTATTCCGTATCGTGTTCGGTCTGGGTATCGGTTGCGGTGTCGTGATCTGCAGTCTGATCTTCCTCCTCAGAAATCACATGATTCTCCTGTTTACAAAAGATCCGGCTGTTATCGAATATGCCATGATTCGTATTCTATGTACCGGTGCTCCGCATTTTCTGATCGGCACATACGAGATCCCCGGCGGATGTCTGCGCGGTATGGGTAAATCCATTATTCCTATGATCATCTCCATCGTCGGTACCTGTGCTTTCCGACTGATCTGGGTCTTTACCGTCGTCAGCACCCATCACGAGTTTTCTACTCTCTGCCTGGTCTACCCGATCTCCTGGCTTCTTACCGGAATCGTCATGATGAGCGCTTATCTCTTTACCCGAAGGAAGCTTTTCACCGAGCTTTCCGCGGACCAGACATGATCGTTCTATCCTGACGCAAATCGTGTTAATACATACCGAAAAGCATGAAAAAGCGGCTGCCTTAAAGCAGCCGCTGATTTTTTTCACGATCAAGACGAAACGCAACCGATCGCTTCAGATATTCCAGATATTCTTCATCCCGGCACATTGCCTTGCCCGGACTGTCGGAAAGCTTGGCCACTGCCCGACCGTTGACGGTCTGAAGCTTGATGACGATATTGAGCGCTTCTTCCTGAGTGTCATTGGAACAGAACGTTCCGATTCCGAAGGAAACCTTGACTTTTCCGTTGAAATAATCGAAAAGCGCCTGGGCCCGGTCAAAATCCAGACTGTCACTAAACAGAAGAAGCTTGGTTCTCGGATCGACACCGTATTTATGATAGTGACTGATCATCTTCTCTCCCCAGATATAGGGATCACCGCTGTCATGACGGACACCGTTGAAGTTGTTGACCATCGCACGGTTGAAATCAAGCAAGAACAGATCAGTCGTGACGGTATCCGTCAGAGCCGTTCCGTTATCACCGCGGTATTCGTCATACCAGTCTTCCAGTGCATAATGATTCGTATAGGCCAGAGGAATGGAATCGATACCCTGATACATCTGCACGAATTCGTGTGCATAGGTTCCGATCGGTCTTAATCCGTACTTCATGGCATAGTAAACATTGGAAGTACCGATCAGATTCTTTGTTTCTTTGGCAAAACGTCCGATCACCTCTCCTTCCCACTCACGGGAAAGACGTCTGCGGCATCCGAACTCTGCAAAGGAGAAAGTATATTTTCCACTCTGAAAGTCTTTGATTTTCTGATCCAGCCGCTCTTTTGCAGAAGCAAGCAGCATATCATAATCATATTTCAGCCGGAAATATACTTCGTTGACGATCTCCAGCAGATAGATTTCAAACTGCATGGCTGAAAACAGCGGTCCCTTGACTATGATAGACAGCTCACCGGAATCAGAAAGACGCGTTTTCACATAATCCCGGATCGGATGCCAAAGCCGCAGGAATTCTACATAGTCACTTTTGATAAAACGGATACTGCGAAGATAATCCAGTTCTTCTTTCTGAAACCGAAGGCTGCACAGATGATCGATCTGAGAATTGATCTCATCAAACATCTCTTTTGTAAAGACCACGCCCTCATTCCGGCAGCGAAAATAATACTCTCCGGAAAGATCGGTATGCTTGTGAAAGATCACCTGATCCATGTTGAATTTGTAAAGATCGGTATCCAGCAATGACATAATGATCGGTTGAAGTCTCATAGATCATTTTCTCCAGTCAATATAGGTAATATTTCGGGAGGAACCATGGAAGAAAGTTCACCTTTCAATTTCCTTATCCCGAGGATTTTTTCCCGAACCAGCGAGGAAGAAACATTCTGCATCTCATCCGGGGTTTCAATAAGCGTCACAAAGGGCATCAGACTTTTAAGAAACGGATCCTGCTTCATCAATGAAGCGACATCATCACCATTTCTTCCCATACAGACGATCCCGAATTCTTCTGCGATCTGCCGAACATACAGCCATCCATGCTCCAGTTCAGGCAGCTTATCCGAGCCCATAAGGAGCGATGAAGTTTTTCCTTCGTCTCTCAGGCGGCAAAGTGTTTCATAGGTTCTGGGTTGTTTTTTCTGACGGATCTCACCGTCATATACTTCCATCTGCGGACGGCCTTTTGCAATTTCACGAAGCATCCGCAGCCGCTCTTCATCCGAATAAACCAGGTTTTTCCCCTGCTCATCCCGGATATACAGCATTTTGGACGGGACAAAGATGACTTTGTCCCGTCCGGTCTTTGCTCTGGCTGTTTCAGCCAGTTCGATATGAGCTTTTGTCGGAGGATTGAAGGCTCCGAAGAAAGCTAAATAAGTCTGCAAGTTACTCAGTCTCCTTATCGGTCTTTCCAAAGGGATCCAGTTTCACAGACATTCTGCGCTTATGCATGTTGGCCAGTTCTTTTTTCCGAATCTTTTCATCCACTTCTTCATTCCCGCAAGTACCGAAACGAATATAGCGATGAATGTCTGCATACAGGATTCCAAGCCTTTGCTCATCACTCTTGCCGGAAAGCCCGTCTGCAGGTGTTTTCTGTACCAGTTCTCTGGGAAGTTCTTCCATCGTCAGGCCTACTTCGACAACCTCTACACTGGTGAGTTCTCCCAGAAGGGAAAAATCACAGGAAGTATCTCCGTCCTTGGTACAGTAGCCAACCGTCGCTTCAGACAGATTGCCGGTTCCCACCAGTCTTGCGCCCAGTGCCTGCGCAATATAGCGAAGCGTTGTCATCCTGAGTCTCGGACCGACATTAAAATCGCTCTCCTGACTGAAGGGAACACTGAATTCACCATTATTGGCTGTGACTTCCAGCTGATCGGTCACTTCCTTCAATGCCTGATGAATCTTTCCGATATTGCAAGTTCGCTTCTGAATCCCGAGGACATCGCAGACTCTTTTACTGTCCTCGATATCCTTCTGCTCTCCGTCCGGCATCATGACGCCGTAAACGTTCTCTTTTCCGAGCGCCCGTGCACAAAGCGCTGCACAGACAGTCGAATCCTTGCCGCCGGAAATTCCGATCACAACTTTTGAAAAACCTTGCTGCTTCGCTGTTTTCTGAATCTCAGCAATCAGATTATCTCTGGCTTTTGCTGCATCAAACTGATATTCCTTCACAATTCAGACTCCCATGTTTGCCGGTTTGGTAAGCGGTGCAGCGGAATACTTGCTGACACGCTCATCCCGGATCACTCCCTGATAGTTCAGGCCGAAAGCGAAATCATACTTGTTGCCTTCCGAGTCGGTATAGCACTCCATAT
>JAFOIR010000174.1 GCA_017420625.1 Bacillota bacterium | reverse complement strand
CGGTCCTCTCGGACAGGTGCGGCTGGCAAACAAAGAATATCAGATGATCGAAATGCTGATGAGCAACAGCCGTCAGGTGATCTCCACCGAGCGGTTTATGGAAAAGATCTGGGGATTTGACAGCGAAGCCACGATCAACGTAGTATGGGTGAATATCTCTTCACTGCGTAAACGCATCACGGAACTGGGCGCACATGTCCAGATCAAAGCTGCCCGTGGAATAGGTTATTCTCTGGAGGCACTCGATGATTAAGAAACTCCGATGGCGCGTTGTTGGATTTACTGTGCTCTCTGTTGCACTCGTTCTGTTTCTGCTGATGGGAATGATCAACGTCGCCAACTATATCCGAGTCGATCGTTCGGTTGACGAGATGCTGAACTTTCTGGCAGAAAACGGGGGGGATTTCCCCAGGCATGGCGATCGTGACAAAAATGAGGAAAAACCAGATGAATCCAAACATCGTCACGTTGATATGAACCCGGAAACCCCCTATGAAACCCGATTCTTTACTGTCACACTGGCCTCCGACGGGACAGTACGCACGATCAATACCGGAAAGATCGCCGCTGTATCCAGTGAGCAGGCTGTCCAGATGGTCAGTAAGGCGCAGGAAACAGGCAAGAGCACCGGGTATGACGGAAACTATAAGTACCTGAAAACGCAGTCCGGTGAAGATGTGCTTTACATTTTTGTTGACTGCAATCGTGACATAGCATCTGCCCGAAGCTTTCTTCAGATCAGCTTTCTTATCGCTCTTGGCGGACTGATCGCCATCAGTCTTCTGGTCATTTTGCTCTCTCCCCGAATGATTCGTCCGATAGCTGAAAGCTATAGCAAACAGAAGGAATTTATCACCAATGCAGGTCACGAACTCAAAACACCGATGGCGGTCATTGAATCCTGTACCGAAGTCATCGAAATGCAGTCCGGTGAAACCAAATGGACATCCGGGATCCGGGAACAGGTAAAGAAACTGACCAGTCTGACAAGTCGTTTGGTTGCACTGGCGAAAATGGATGAAGGACCGACAAATCTCATCATGACGGATGTGGATCTAAGCCAGATAGTTGAAGACACTCTGAACGGTTTTCGTCTCACCGCTGAGCAGCAGGGACGGAAGCTGGAAACCAATATTGAAGGAGGTATTACACTCCATGGCAATCAGGAAAGCTTAAGCGAACTGATCTCCATTCTGGCCGATAATGCAATAAAATATGGCGATCCGAATGAGCCCATTTCCTTCTCTTTGACGAGACAGGGCAAGAAAATCCTGATGATTCAGGAAAACTCGGCCGAAGGACTGAAGGCCGGAAATTATGATCAGTTGTTTGACCGCTTCTATCGCGGGGATACTTCTCACAGCAGCAGTATCCCAGGCAGCGGGATCGGTCTTTCCATGGCACAGGCCATTGTTTCTGCTCATGGCGGTACGATATCCGCCCACAGTCCCGACGCCAAACATCTTCGTTTTACGATCAAGCTGTAAAACACTCTCCTTATGATCTCAATACTTATGAAAGCCATACCGATCCGATCCGGTATGGCTTTCTTCTTTTGAAACTTTAAGTTACTTTTAGGTATTCCTTTAGGTTCACTTTAGGTTTCGGGTTTATCATAGAGGCATAAAAGGAAGGAGATGAACGACATGCAGTACATCACTCACGTATTCAATCGACATGAGATCAAATATATGATTACACAAGAACAATACAGAAAACTCCTGGATGGAATCAGAGACTATATGCTCCCGGATCCACATGGAGAAAGCACGATCTGCAATATCTACTACGATACGCCGGATGACCGACTGGTCCGGAAATCTCTGGAAGGTCCTGTCTATAAGGAAAAGATCCGGCTTCGCAGTTATGGTACAGCTAAAGACGATTCCATCGTTTTCCTGGAACTGAAGAAAAAATATCAGGGAATCGTTTACAAACGCAGGATCGAACTCCCTGAACATGCTGCCAGTGACTATATGAAAGGAACCCTTTCATTTCAGGAAATGCTGGCAAAGATGCATCAGGGCTCCAGTCCTCAGATTGCAGAAGAGATCGAACAATTCAAGCAGTTCTACCATGACCTCAGCCCGGCCGTTTACCTGAGTTACGACCGCTCAGCATTCTTCTCTGAAGAAGATGATTCTCTTCGGATCACCTTTGATCATAACATCCGATGGAGAAAAGAACGAATGAGTTTAACGGAAGAGGCAGAAGGAGAATTACTTCTCTCTCCGGATACGTACCTGCTGGAGATCAAAACAGCGGAATCGCTTCCCCTTTGGCTCGTTTCGCTTCTGTCCAGAACTAAAATTCGACCTTCCGGTTTTTCTAAATACGGAAAAGTCTTTCAGACCATATTAACAAGAGGCACACAAGCTGCGGCTTCTGTGGTGCACAATAAACAACGAATCGTAAAACACGCCTGCACGGAAATCCTTCCGATCGCAGGAAACTGAAATAGAAAGGCAGGATCATTCCAATGACGACAGTATATTCAAGTGTTTTTACCGGCGGTACGCTGACTTTAACAGGATTTCTTATCGCCCTTGCAGCAGCTCTTATTCTTGGTGCCGTATATGCACTCGTATATTCCTTCCACAGTGCACACACTCGTGGTTTTCTCAGCACATTGGCACTGCTCCCTGCGATCGTTGCCGTTATCATCATGATGGTGAGCGGAAGCATCGGTGCTTCTGTTGCCGTAGCTGGTACCTTCTCCCTGGTTCGTTTCCGTTCTGCGCCAGGAACCGCTCGTGAGATCGGCGCTATATTCCTGGTCATGGCGATCGGCCTGGCCTGCGGAATGGGTTACATCGCTTTCGCCGCGGTCTTCGCTCTGATTCTGGCGCTCGTGATCATCTGTTACGATCGATTCGGCTTTCTTGAGAAACGCGGCAGCAGCCTGGAAAAAGAACTTCGTATTACAGTTCCGGAAGACCTTTCCTACGAGGATATGTTCGATGATCTGTTCCAGAAATATACTTCCGAATATCAGCTCAAAAGCGTCAAGACTACTAATCTCGGAAGCCTGAATAAGCTTCAGTATCACGTAAAAATGAAACAGACCGGCATGGAAAAAGCTTTGATCGACGAATTACGATGCCGGAACGGCAATCTTGAAATCAGCCTGGCACTGGCAGCAGAGTCCAGTGACCTGTAATATAAAAAACATCTATAGAAAACGGAGAATATAAAAATGAAAAAGATCATCAAAAAAGCTCTTACACTAACTTCAGCCCTGGTTTTATGTATGGCGTTAGCAGCCTGTCAGATCAAAGCAGTAAACGAAGACTCTTCTTCTCCTATCATCGAATCCTATTCTGCTGTAAGCGAGGAAAGTTCATCGGCAAAGACTGAAAATACAATATCACAGGATAAGACTGCACAGACACAGACTGAATCCTCCTCCAGTATTTCAGAAGGTACGGCTTCACAGGCGAATAGTTCCGAGTCTTCCACGGTGACCGTTCCCGAAGGATTTACAGAAAGAGATTTCGATCTTGGTTATTCCGATTACGTGACTATCGCTTTAAACGGGAATTCAGCCAGTGCAGACGGCAGCGGCGTCGTTATGGGTGACCAGGTCATCACCATCACGGAAGACGGCACCTATCTTCTCGCCGGCACCTATGAAGGCCAGATCCTGATCAATGTTTCTGATGAAGATGGAAAAGTTCAGTTGGTTCTGGACGGGGTGGATATCTCCTGTGAAGACAGTGCAGCGATCTATGTCGCCAGTGCAGATAAGGTTTTTATCACTACGACTTCCGGTTCCGACAACAAAGTCTCAACCACCGGTGCTTTCGTCCAGACAGATGACAACACGGTCGACGGCGTGATCTTCTCCAAAGGCAATCTGGTTCTGAACGGTGAAGGAACGCTGAGCGTCACTTCTGCACAAGGCCACGGAATCGTTTCCAAAGACGATCTGAAGATCACCAGCGGCACCTATGTAATCAATGCGGCAGAAAAAGGCCTGGAGAGCAACGATATGATCGGTATCGCAGGCGGCAATCTGACGATCACAGCTGGCGACGACGGAATGAATACGGAAGGCTATATCCTGATCGAAGACGGAACCATTACCATCACAGCCGATGACGATGCGATCCATGCAGATGCACTACTGACGATCGAAAATGGTGTCCTTCAGCTCGATGCGCATGAAGGACTG
>JAFOIR010000173.1 GCA_017420625.1 Bacillota bacterium | reverse complement strand
TTAAGGCCGCTCGTCTGGGTAACTGTCGGACTGGTGAATCTGATCACAAAACCAATGAAGGAAGTCTCTTCCGGAACGGATGAAGAAGAATCCGTAGAGGAACTGCATACGATCATCGATGTGGCGGAAGACGAAGGTGTCCTGGATTCTGATCAGACAGAGATCGTACAGGCGGCCATCGACTTCAGCGATATTTCAGCCTTTGAAGTCATGACGGCCCGGGTCGATATCGAAGCGATCAACGTAGACGATTCGTTGGAAGAGATCATGGAGCAGATCAAGGATTCTCCCTATTCCCGTTTCCCGGTCTATCAGGACAGCATCGACAACGTGATCGGTACCCTTCACCTGAATCACCTGCTGCGTGCCATGACCAATGAAGAACCGGTGAATCTCTGGTCTTTGCTGATGCCTCCCTGTTTTGTCTATAAAACCATGAAGCTGCCCCGGGTTCTGAATACACTCAAAACCGCGAAGCAGCATCTGGCAGTGGTGACCGATGAATACTCCGGTACGCTCGGACTCATCTCCATGGAAGATGTACTGGAGCAGATCGTAGGCGATATCTGGGACGAAACAGACGAGGTTGAACCTGAAGTCATCCAGGTTGATGAGACATCCTATGAAGTCAATGGGGATATGATCATGGATGATTTTCTGGAACTGACAGGGATCCATTCAGAAGATTTTGAGTATGAGTCAGATACGATCGGCGGATTCTGTATAGAATATATGGAAAAGTTCCCGAAGGAGGGAGATCATTTCACCTTCGAGAACTATGAAATAACAGTCAAAGAAGTAGACGACCGGCGTGTCGTGACCGTACTGGCCCGGAAGCTTCCGGATGCAGAAGAGGAAAGTTAACTTTTCTTCTCCAGACTAAAATAACCGCAGACCCTGACGTCTTCCAGCGCCAGATATCTCGGCCGGGTGGACCATCCATCCGCCAGCTGGAAATAGGTGCGGATCCGTCCGTCAGCAGCCTGGTAGTGGGAGAGTCCGTAGGCTGTGACCAGATGGGTTCCGTAGATTTTATGATAATATACCTGAAAAACAAGCAGGCGGCCTTTTTCGAGTTCTCGGGCCGCCTGCTTTGCTGTTGCAAAGAGCCGGCCGCGGACCCGAATGTCTCTGACCTTAAAGTAACGAAGGCAGGCGCGCAGATAGAAGTAGATCAGGAGGGAATTGGAACCGCCCCAGAAACCGAAGAGATTGGTGTTGATATAGAGCAGGCGATGTTTGCCGATGAGGGCAGCTTTTTCGAAGATGGCTTCCGGAGTCTCGCTGTGAACGGACGGATATTCATATCGCCGGTCCAGCGTACAGAGAATGTTGGTCATGGCTGTCGGACCGCAGTGCTGCTGATAGCCTCGGCCAAGATCCTTGAACTGACCGGTGGTATGGAAAGTCTCATAGATGTCCCACGGATTTTCAGCGCGGCCCAGGGCCTGCTCCGGAAGTCTGGTGAATTCCAGTCCGGTCTTTTCCCTGGCATCGCTTAGAGGGTCGCTGATCGGGGGCTTTTTCTTTCGCTGGAGTTTTGTGATTTTCATAGTAGGCAATCCGCTCCGAATGTGGTAAGATGTTGATAAATTCTATTGTAGCAGGAGACAGAGGATGAATCAAGTAGCGATCGTGACCGGAGGAACTTCCGGCATCGGCCTGGCGGCAGCCGAAGAACTTCAGAAGGCGGGATATCAGGTCTATACATTCAGCCGCCGTGGTGGTGAAAACAAAGGAAATATCCGGAATCTGGCGGTGGATGTAACAAACGAGGAGGCTGTAAAGGCAGCGGTTCACGAAATCCTGGAAGAGGCAGGAAAAGTCGATCTGGTTGTAAACTGTGCCGGCTTTGGGATCAGCGGGGCTATCGAGTTTACTTCGCTCGAAGATGCGAAACGTTTGTTTGATGTGGATTTCTTCGGAACCGTGAATGTGAATAACGCGCTGATCGGGTCCATGAGAAAGGCCGGAGGCGGACGGATCATCAATATCAGTTCAGTAGCCGGACCGGCAGCGATACCGTTCCAGGCATACTATTCCTGCGCAAAAGCGGCAGTCGATGACTATACAGCGGCTCTGGCGAATGAACTTCGGCCGTTCGGCATCAAGGTCTGTGCGATCCGGCCGGGTGATGTGAAAACAGGATTTACAGCCGCCCGGGAGAAAAAACATATCGGAAATGACATCTACGGCGGACGAATCGACAAGTCCGTTGCCAAGATGGAAAAGGATGAAGTTACCGGTGCTTCGCCCAAAGTACTTGGCCGCTATGTCGTAAAGGTTGCCAGAGTTCCTAATCCCAAACCATTTTATACACCGGGTATCGTTTACAAAGCCTGTGTTGTTCTGATCAAGATCCTTCCGTGCCGTCTGGTCAACGCGTTGATCGGCAAATTATATGTAGTTGAATAGTTGAAAAAAACAAAAAATCCTGCGGGTTGTCCAGGCCTGCAGGTTTTTTGTTAGAGGAAACGTATAAAACGAATGAAAGGGGGAGGTGGTTAGCAATTGCTAACTACTTATGGGTATAGGTTAGCATGGGCTAACCAAATTGTCAAGTGCTAATTTCAAAAAAGATGAAAGATTCGAAAAATGTTTATTAAAATTAGTTTAAAAAGTGGTTGAAATCGGGCTGAATTTGGTGTATTCTAAAGGTACATAAAACTTCAATCAAAGGAGATTTTCCTATGGCAATGAATTTAGGTATCAGCAGCTATTGCCTTTGCAATAAGCTGTATTCCAAACAGTGGGAGATCTTTGACATCATGAACTGGGCCAAAGAGCATGAGTGCACCCACATGGAAGTCGTTCCCTTCGGTCTGCCGCTGTTCAAAGCGGATGGTGTTGCTGACATGGATTTCGCAAAAGCGATCGGTGAGCACGCTGCCAAGCTGGACCTTCCTCTGTCTGCATTCTCTCTGAATGCCTGCTTTATCCGTCCTGGTGATGACGAAGAACAGGGTTCTTCCAACCGGGAACGCAATGTGACCGTTCAGTATCACGGTACCCGTGAAGACAAGTTCGAACAGGAGCTTATGCGTGTTACGACCGTTATGAATATGGCTAAGGAAATGGGCGTCAAGAACTTCCGTTCTGACGTTTGCTCCGGTGCCCATCCGCTGCGCATCAATACCCCAGAGCAGTTCGAAGAGGACTTCCCGGTATTCGTAAAAGCTGTCAAATTGCTGGCTGATCATGCGGCTTCCCTGGGTATGACCCTGACCCTTGAGAACCATGGCCTGTATGTCAATGGTGCTGACCGTGTGATCCGTATCCTGCGTGCGGCTGACAAGCCCAATGTTGGTCTGACAGTAGACGTCGGCAACTACCTGTGCGTCGATGAAGATCCTGTCGTTTCTGTTGCGAAAGCCATCAAGTATGCTGACATGATCCATCTGAAAGATTTCTATATCCGTAAAGTCGAGAAGATGTATCCGCAGAACGGTATGTATGTCAACTTCCCCGAGATCCCGAATGTCAAGCCCAGAAAGCGTCCCACCACGCCGGAAGAATGGGCAGCCATGATCCCGAGCTTCGGCTATGTCGGAACCGCAGCCGGCAACACGATTCTGCGCGGTGCCATCATCGGCCAGGGCGATATGGATATGTGGAAGATCATCTCCATCATCAAGAATTCCGGTTACAAGAAACAGATCTCTCTGGAATTCGAAGGCATGGAAGACTGCATCGCCGGTACGACCTATGGTCTGGAGACCGCCCGCTACATCTGGGAGCGCGTCTGATCAAATTAATAAACAGAAGGACTGCCATATCCGGCAGTCCTTTTCTATTCAGCGATCATTCATCAAAGGAGGAACAAGATGAGTCTGAAACTTGGTATTTCCAGCTACTGCCTGTCCCGGAAGATCTATGCCGGGGATATGACCCTCTTCGATGTCATGGATTGGGCAAAAGAGCATGACTGCGATCATATGGAGGTAGTACCCTTTGGCCTTCCGATGACGCTGGAAGATGGATCGCCCAATCATGATTTCGCCAAACGGGTCGGTGAATATGCCGACAAGATTGGTCTTCCACTTTCTGCATTCTCCCTAAATGCCTGCGTCATTCGTCCCGGTGATGAAAATGAAACAAAAGAAGAGAAGTATCAGAAAGAGATCGAACGCATCGAAATGATCATGGATCTGGCTTATGAGATGGGTATCCGGAAGATGCGTCATGATACCTGTACCGGTCAGCATCCGCTGGGGGTCGAATATCATACGCCGGAGCAGTTCGAAGAAGATTTTCCGACCATCGTACGTGCAGTGAAGGAAGTTGCGGATTATGCCGCATCCAAAGGCATGCGGACCACACTTGAAAATCATGGCCGTTACGTGAACGGGGCTGATCGTCTGATCCGGATCATCAAAGCTGCGGGGAAGGATAATGTCGGTATGACCGTGGATGTGGGCAACTTCCTGTGCGTCAACGAGGACCCGGTGACAGCGGTTCAGAAGACGATCGGCTATGCCAACATGATCCATCTGAAGGATTTCTATATCCGTAAAACCGACCGGATGTATCCGCAGAAGAGGGTAAGACCGACCACGCCGGAAGAATGGCATACCATGCTGCCCTCTCTCGCCTATGTGGGCACCAACGCAGCAGATTATCAGCTGCTTCGCGGTGCGATCATCGGCCAGGGTGATATGGATATGTGGAAGATCATTTCGATCATCAAGAATTCCGGCTATGATCAGGAGATCTCCTTGGAATTCGAAGGCATGGAAGACTGCATCGCCGGTACGACCTACGGTCTGGAGACAGCCCGCTACATCTGGGAGCGTGTCTAACGGAGGCATTCCGAGGCAGCTTTTTGGATGAAGGATGGACTGTAAATCATTAAAAATATGATTTGTAATCCCTTTTGACAGTCGGTTTTATATAGAAAAGGGATTATATACTCGAAAATCGCGGTTAACAATCCCATTTTTCTATGAAAATCAGAAAAAACAGGGTTTGTTAACCGCGATTTTTGTGTTTTACAGTCCATCAATGGATCTGTCAAAGCTTATCGGATGCTGATCTCGATATCACCGGTGTCGGTGGTGATCTCACAGGCACCGCCGGTCATGCTCTTCGGAACATGGATGTCACCGGTACTCGTTTCTGTAAAGAAGATCTTCTCGGTAAGAAGCGTACCGGACACATCGCCGGTGCTGGTTTTAACCTTGATCGTATCGGCATCGCAGCCATCAAAGGTGATATCGCCGGTGCTGCGCTCGATGGAAATACTCTCTTTGACGATCACGTTGGTCATGGAAAGACGGCCCGTCGTTCCGGTAGAGACAAACGATTCACAGGAGACATCTTTCAGTACGGTTTTACCGGTGTCGACCTTGGTGCTCAAAACACCGCTGCAGGTGACGGAAGAGACAGAAATGTGACCAGTTGTGGTGGAGAGAGTGATTTCATCCGAGGAGATACCGGAAAGTGAAATATCACCGGTGTCCAGAGCAATCTCTGTCTTTTCAGCGGATGCAGCACAGTTTATATCGCCGGTAGAAGCACTGATCCTGAGAGTATCAAACGAAAAATCAGCAGGAAGCGTGATATCACCGGTGGAAGCTTCGATCACAAGGGCAGTATAGGTTTTACCGGGCAGATAGACAGTAATTTTATATGACTCGAAACCGAAAAAGTCAGTCCAGCTTCGATTATTGACCAGCTGGATCGTGAGTGTCTTGCCGCTGACAAAGACCTTGTGATAGATTTTTTCAGATTCCTGGCAGACCACGCGGCATTTTCCGTCGGCAGCAGGCAGAAACTCGATATCGTCGGTGTCAACATCGATTGAGATCTGATCAAAGCTTTCTGAAACATCATAGGTGTTGGTCACGCTCTGGTCAGAGGATAGACCTTTGAAGCTGAAATGGGAAAGAGCCAGGCCGATCAGGCCGATGACGAGACCGACTGCCAGAATGATGCCGCCGATCAGGAGTGTGGTTTTCTGTTTGCTCATGTTTTAGTTCTCCTTTCTGACAAACCAGGATTTGATTCCCAGGATAGATTTTTTGGTTACGACACACATGCCTTTGGCAGCGGCAATGCATCCAATGAACAGAAGGACTGTCAGACCGGCACAGATGGCAGAAGCACCCAGCATCAGAACGGCGCTGGAGATTTTTCCCTGAAACAGGTAGATGATCGCCATGACAAGTGCGGCAATGGATGCGAAGCCCAGCGACAGATCGATGGCAAACAGACTGATGACCAGTGACCAGATCACGATATAGAAAGCCAGAATGATGATGAATGCGGAAAGGAGGAGCGGAAACCAGAGCGGGAATCCAAGGATCAGAAGGATGATCTCCCAGACGCGAAGGGCCCGTTTGGGACGGACTTTTTCCTTGACCAGGGCTGAAAGCGGGATCTCAGAGAGAATCTGATTGGAGATCTCTTCCGGCGTCCCCACTTGGGCGACGGCCTCTTCCTCCGACAGACCATCTTCGATCCGGTCATTGATCATTTCATCATAGAAAGAAAATCGTTCATTGGCTTCCGCAGCCGGCAGGCCGGAGAGCCTTGCCTTAAGTTCAGTGAAAAATGCTTGTTTAGTCATGGGCTTTATCCTCCCTGGTAATAAACTGATAAATGGATTGGATCTCTTTCCAGTCTTCCCTGAATTCTTCGATCCTGGCAATTCCCTGTTCGGTGATGTGATAATATTTTCGGAGACGTCCGCCGTGCTCGGCGGTACGGGTCACCAGCAGGTTGGCCATTTCCAGGCGTTTAAGGATCGTGTACAGGGTCGACTCGGATAATTCCAGATACGGCTTCATATCTTTAATGATTTTGTAACCGTAGGAATCTTCATTTTTGATAGCGGCAAGGACGCAGACGTCTAAAAGGCCGCGCTTTAATTGAATATCCATTGCATACCTCCCTTTACGATATGCATCGTAACACGAAGTATATCGTATTGTCAAGTATTATTTCGTAAAAAATAAAAAAAGCGTCTGATACGCAGGTTTTCTGGTTCAGACGCTTTCAGATATAGAGTGTAATGGTAAAAACCGTACCCTGACCGGGATGACTGGCTGCTTCAATGGCCCCGTTCAGATTGCGGATGATCTGCCTGGCCATTGCAAGACCGATCCCCACGCTGGAAGTGTTTCGTCCTGTCTTGTAGAAACGTTCGAAAATGTGGGGCAGATCTGACGGATCAATGCCTTCGCCGTTGTCTTCAATTCTGATCGTAGTAGACAGGTTGTTTTGCTGGGCCAGGATTCGGACATAGCCGCCTGATCCGGTATGTTCAACTGCATTTTTGACAATGTTGGAGAGTGCTTCCTGGAACCAGTGAGGATCTGCCCACACGGACAGGCCTTCCGGTATCCGGATATCCAGCCGGACATCGGAAACATCCGCCATCACTCCCAGTGATTCGGCTATACTGTCCATGATCGTTGACAAAAGAACCGATTCGCACTTCATTTCCAGAACACCGGCTTCCAGCTGAGAGAGCGTCAGAAGATTCCGGATGAGCCAGGTCATCTTATCCACCTGGTTTTCGATCCTGGATGCATATTCCAGTCTTTTCTCTTCGGAAACATCCGGTGCCATCAATAATTCTGACATCAGGGATACGGCGGTGAGCGGCGTTTTCATCTGATGCGAGATATCGGACATCATGTCG
Organism: Bacillota bacterium; assembly: GCA_017420625.1. The sequence goes on along the minus strand of JAFOIR010000173.1, from coordinate 5,496 downwards.
GTCATGTACCGTTTCTGACGATGCTCACTAGCATATTCCTCCTTGAGTAGGGATACGACTTTGTAGATCTCACTTTCCAGAATACCCAGCTGACCTTCAGCCATCGTCTTCATATCGGGAAGGGAGGCTATATCCTGGACCCTGGTCAGATAGTCAATGAGCATTCGTATGGCTCTTTCCTGTTTTCGTTTCTGAAGAAGCAAACAGGTGATCCATACAGTCAGCAGAAGACACAGAGCCGAAAGGATCCATACAGCGCTCATGTTTTTTCCTCCGGTGTGATCACCATGCGGTAACCAATGCCGCGGACGGTTTCAATGAGAGGAATGTCTGTTTCCGTTTCCAGTTTTTTACGAAGCCGGCCTACATAGACGCTCAGCGTATTGTCATTGACAAAATCCCCGGCAGCGTCCCACATGTCATTCAGGATCTGTGCCCGGGTGAGGACCTGGCCGCGGCTTCTTGCAAAGGCCAGGAGCAGCCGGTATTCAACAGCGGATAGAAAGACCTCTTCTCCATCCCGCATCAGCCGACCGGTCTCCAGATTCAGCTCGTTGCGGCCGATCCGGATCAGGCTGTGAGCAGGAAAGTCCGGTGAAGCGCTGTTATTCGTTTTCCGGCTTCTTCGAAGGATCGCCCGGATCCTGGCCAGCAGTTCCCGGATACGGAAAGGTTTGGCAATATAATCGTCCGCGCCTTGTTCCAGTGCCAGCACGGTATGGATCTCGTCGTCACAGGCAGTCAGGAAAAGGATCGGAACATCGGATGTTTCCCGGATCTTCCGGCAGATCTGATATCCATCTCCGTCAGGCAGCATGACATCCAGGAGGCACACATCATAGTGTGCCCCCTGGCTCCATTTCTCCAATGCTTCGTTCATGGAACCGGACGCGTCGATCTGATAACCCTCTGAGGATAAAGCGGCCGTCAGACCTTCTGTGATGATGGGATCATCTTCTACCAGAAAAATGTTCATTCAGATACTCTCTTTTCGGATTTCTTCTATCAGGGTGTCTCCGGACCTGTCACGATAACACAGGAAAGTGAACAGATAGAGCGAACCGGCGCACACGATCAGAACAGCTGCGACGATCCACAGCGGCAGATGAAACGCGATGTGTCCGAACCGGGCAGAGACGACCTGATGTAATAATACCATAAATCCGGCACTAATCAAGCCTCCCGGGATAATAGACCGGCCAAGGAGCAGGATATCTTCTCTCATCAGCATATTCCGGCGCTGACGATTGGTCATTCCCATGGAACCAAGTACCGCCATCTCCCGGTGTCTGGCAAGAGCGCGGCCCATGACCGAGCCCCACAGGTTTAACAGGCACATGAGCGTGATAAGGAACGTAAAGCAGATGGCGACGATCCGGATGATCATAAACAGTGCTTCCTTGAAGTCCAGCATTCCGGTGATCATCTCGGCGGAGTGAAGGGCCGGGTTGCCTAAATCATCCTTCATGAGGGACAGACGGCGGATGATGTTGGTATCATCAGTGGTGGGAGAAAGGAAGATCGACCGAAAATCCATGCCGGTATAATCGCTTTCAGCTTTTTTCACGATCCAGTCATTGGTCTGCTCGCTGATGATCAGCCAGACGTCGCCGGCGGAGATTTCAGCGATTTCTTTGATATCGGATGCGTCAGCATAACCCAGAAAAGTCATGGGCAGATCGATGATCTCATTTGTATCGTAGTTCCAGAGAAAGAGAGGGAGAACGTTCCCGGGTCCTGCATCGAGGGGCTCGTTCAATTCGTACCTGGTATAATCGGGTTTCTGGGCACCGTAGTATTCGATGTTGTAATCATCGGAATCAAAGGCATAGGGACGGTATACGATGACACCAGGCTGATCGGCAGATCCTGATGATAGATCAATTCCGGCGTTTTTCGCGATCTTCTGAAAGTCTTCGGAAGAGACGACCAGACGATCCAGCGTGGGATTCATGGAAAGCTCCGTTGGATGAAGCAGTGTCTGATCAGCTTCCTGGGTAATTCCATCCGGGAAGTAGGCGAGGAGGAACTGCTCAAATGTTTTTTGGTATTGTTCTGAAAGGTCTTCCATTCGGATCTGGATACCGCCGAAATAATAGGAAAACTCTTTCCATTGACTGACCTCATCGGAGAAGGCGATATCTTCTCTTCCTTCTTCGTAGAGCGATTCATTGCCGATCTCAAACAGATATTCGAAATCTTTGTAGTCGCTGCCGGTTTTGATTACCGAGTCGTCCGTCTTGGTGCGAATAATGCCGCAGACCGTGTAGGCGGAATATGCGGTAATGAGTACCAGGACAACCAGTGTGGTGAGGCTTCGGATGATTCCCCGGGCCGAGTATCTGCCTCGCTTTACGCTGGCAGAGGACAGAAGGGCTTCGGTCCTGCCTTTCAGCATGGGCTGCATGAGCGTGCGGCAGGGCTTTTTCGGATATTCATCATTGCCCCGGATGCTCTCCAGAGGACCTGTCCGGCTGATATTGCGGGCGGGAAGCGCCGCTGAGATCCAGACAGCCAATGCGGAAAACAGAGCGATCAAAAGGAGCGCCAGCGGTCTGATGACCAGATGCGGTTCGATCTGAACGCTGCGTCCGGTGACGGCGTTGGCAGCGACCATGCTGATGATGAGAGCAACGTAAGGCTTCAAAAGAGCAGCAGCGCCCCATACCAGGAGAAGCCCAAGGCCGATGCCCAGCGGAAGTGCCAGGGTGAGAAGAAGAAAGATCTCGTAGTATACACTCCACCGCTTTTGTGAGCGAGTCGCACCGATGGAGGAAAGCATTCCCAGGTAGTGGCTCCGTTCCTTGAAAGAGATGCTGAAAACGTTATAGATCAGGATCAGTGATGCGGCCGTGATCAGAAGAATGATGAACGCCTGCAGGAAGGACAGCAGCATGCTGAAAGTTCCCTCGGTGCCCCTGCCGGCGAATATCAGCAGCAGGTCATTGATCTCGACCCGTCCTTCCTGTACCGGGATCTGTTCTCCGTTCTTCGTGCGGGTGGAGGTGCCGCTCATGGACAGCTCTTCCCTCTCCTTATCCGTCAGGGTTTCGTTCACGATGCGGTTCAGATCAGCATTCAGGTCGTTCGGCTTGTCAGGATATACCGTCAGGATTAGATTGACTTTTTCATCGTCAGCAATCGTTTTATCGGCGGTGGTGAAAGCCATGTAGCCGCCCATGCCGGGCAGTTCATAGTAAGGAGATTCCATGATGCCTACGACAGTGCAGGTCTTCCTGTAGCCGGTCGATTCGTGGATCATTTCGAAATCTTCGTTGGAATAGTAAAAAGGAAAATGAGCGGGAAGAAGGAGTGTATCCCCGTGGTTGATCTGAAAACCGTCTGAGAACTTAAGAAATCCATGATCATCCTTTCCGGCGGAAGAGGCATGCATATATCGATCAAAGGCATCAACCTCGATCACATCTCCGATCGAGATCCCTGCGCCGTCTTTCACAGCGAGCTGGCTGATGATGATTTCATTATCGTTTTCTGGAAATCTTCCCTCATGCATCCTGATGTTCAGCAGGGAAAAGACTTCCGGTGAATAGGATTTCAGCTCCAGATAGGGGGTTACCTCCGGTTTTCCGGATGCGGGAAAGTCGGTATATCCCAGTGCTCTTGAAACATAGACCTGATCCGTGTAGGGAAGAGCGGCGATCTCGTCTGCCTGATTCTTATCCACGTCATACACCATGGCGTGCCAAGAGCCCCGGTCAAAGGATATGATATCGGTCATATACCGAAGGACGGTATCCCTGCCCACAAAGACGGCTGTCATCAGGACGACCATGATCAGGACCCCCAGGAATGTGATCAGGGTGCGGCGTTTGTTCTGCTTCATGTATTCCCGCGTAACGCGGAAGATAATCTTCTTGTTGTTCATGGCATCCCTCTTTAAACCAGGTTTCGGACTCTTTCATCCCGGAGGATATGACCATCCTCGAGCGTGATGATGCGGTCAGCCTGAAGGGCCAGATGTTCGTCATGCGTGATCAGAATGAGCGTTTGTTTCTGGCTGCGGTTCGACTCTTTGAGAAGTGAGATGATCTCTTCACCGGTCTTCCTGTCGAGGTTGCCGGTCGGTTCGTCGGCCAGCAGGATCGCCGGGTGGGAGTAGAGCGCACGGCCAATGGATACCCGCTGCTGCTGTCCGCCGGACAGCTGGCTCGGCAGATTATGACGGCGCTCGGTAAGTCCCAAGTGCTCTACGACCTGATCCAGTCGTTCCTGGTCGAGGGCTCTTCCATCCAGAAGGTGAGGAAGCGCAATATTTTCATCGACATTCAGGACGGGCATCAGGTTGTAGAACTGGTAGACCAGCCCGATGTGACGGCGGCGGAAGATCGCCAGCTTGTCTTCGGAAAGACTGTGGATGTCTGTCCCGTTTATCAGGACTTTGCCCTCGGTGGGCTTGTCTACTCCGCCGATCAGATGCAGCAGCGTTGATTTGCCGCTGCCGGAAGGTCCGATGATCGATACAAATTCACCTGCTTCCACTGAAAAACTCACATGGTCCAGTGCGGTGACTTTTGTATCGCCGGTTCCGTATATTTTGGTCAGATTTTCTGCTCGTAAGATTTCCATAACTGCCTCCGATCCTATGAAAAAAGATAAGCGTCAAAGGAGTTTCCTCTGACGCTTATCATAGTATCATAGAAAGGTGACAGTGCGGTGACTTTTATTGTGACAGATTTGTCACGTAACAGACACCGTAAAGACAGATTCGGCTGCTTACAGATTTTTCATCGAAAGGCCAATGCGTTTTTTCGCTATATCCAGCGAAATGACCTTGACATCCACGATATCGCCGACTTTGACCGCATCCAGCGGATGCTTGATGAATTTGTTGGAAAGCTGAGAGATATGGACCAGACCGTCCTGGTGAACGCCGATGTCCACAAAAGCGCCGAAATCGATGACATTGCGGACCGTACCCTTCAGAACCATGCCGATCTTCAGGTCTTCCATGGACAGAACATCCGTACGAAGAACAGGTTTCGGCATTTCGCTTCTGGGATCCCGGCCGGGCTTGGCAAGCTCATCCGCAATATCGGTCAGAGTAGGTACGCCTACGCCGAGTTCTTCCGCCAGTCCTTCGCGGTCCATGCCTTTCAGCTGGATCTTCACCAGCGGCATACCGGAGCGCAGCGATCCTTTTTCGATCAGTTCTTCCAGGGAGTAGCCCATTTTGGTGAGCATCCCGCGGGCGGCTTCATAGGATTCCGGATGAACGGCGGTGTTGTCGAGCGGTTCTTCACTGGATGGTACCCGGAGGAAACCGGCACACTGTTCAAAAGCCTTCGGCCCGAGTTTCGGTACTTTCAGAAGTGCCTGACGGGACGGGAACGGTCCGTTTTCTTCGCGGTAGGTCACGATATTCTTCGCGATCGCCTTGCTGATGCCGGCAATATACGAAAGCAGCGAGGGGGAAGCGGTATTGAGATCAACGCCGACCCGGTTCACACAGGTTTCAACGACACCGCCCAGAGCTTC
>JAFOIR010000172.1 GCA_017420625.1 Bacillota bacterium | reverse complement strand
GGCTCTTGATGAAGCTGCCGGCAGAGCGGGAAAAACCCACAATGTCATCCTCATGCAAGATGTAGGCGACAGGCGCGAAGGGATCGTCGTGACAAAAGAGATAACGCAGCTGGCCGTCAAAGTGGAACGCGAAATGGAAAACCTCCATCTCGCCGGCATCGGAGCATCTTTCGCCTGCGTATCAGGTGTGCTCCCCGACTGGAAGAATCTAAGCCAGCTTGCGAAAAGCGCCAGAAAGATAGAAGAAAAAATCGGGCGCGAGCTTGAGATCGTATCCGGAGGCAGCTCCATAAACCTTACGATGCTCACTGCCAACCAGCCTCTCCCTCCGGAGATCAACCATCTTCGCATAGGAGGTGCGATAGCAAACCCTATCGGCATCAGGCTGAACAGAGGCGTCAAGATCGCCGGTATGAAAGAAGATACCTTCAGACTTACCGCTGAAGTGATCGAAGTGGCAGAAAAGCCTTCTGTTTCCTCCGGTCCCGGCAAAAACTGGGCAGGCCGGACTGTGGAGTTTGAAGACGAAGGAACCAGAAAAAGAGCTGTCATCGCTCTCGGCAGCCAGGATATCAGTGACCCGGCGCAGCTGATCCCGGACGACCCGGCTGTCAGGATCATCGGCGGCAGCAGCGACCACACAGTTCTTGATGTGACGGAAAGTGAAACTGACTACAGACCCGGAGACACTGTGACGTTCAGGATGTTTTACATGCCTCTCCTGCAGTGTTTTGCTACACGCCACGTTTTCATAAACTATATTTCCAAAGGACAAAGCCTGTGATATGTGATACAATTTTCTGCGGACATTGCTTAAAAAGGAGAACCGGATGCAGGCTATAATCGACAACATAACTAACACGGATTCATTTTTTGAAAGTCTGAAGGCTTTCGGATCATCACTGTCGTTCAGCACTATCATCATGCTGATAATGGTGTTCTTCATGTTCGTGGGAGCGATCGACAAGATAAGAGGAAACAAAAAAGGATACGGCGCGGCCTTTGACGAAGGCTTCAACGCGATGGGACCCCTGGCTATCGCAATGGTCGGGGCAATAGCCGCGGCGCCGGTACTCTGCATACTGCTTGAACCGGTTCTGACTCCCATATACGAATTCTTCGGAGCCTCGCCTGCAGTCTTCGCGACTACTCTTCTTGCCGCCGATATGGGCGGATACCCGCTGGCGGTCTCCCTGGCAGGCGGTGACACGGCAGTCGGAATGTTCGCGGGTCTCATAGTTGGAACGACCATGGGATGCATCATCCTGTTTGACATACCCCTTGCGCTTTCGATAATCAAAGGCAAGCAGGACCGCTCGATACTTGCCTGCGGGATCCTGCTCGGGCTGGTAACGGTCCCCCTGGGATGTCTGGCGGGTGGCGCGTGCATGGCGGCAACCCCCTATAAATTAAGTTTTCTGACCCTTGTTCAGAACACGATCCCTGTCACCATAGTCGCGGTGATAATCGCTGCCGGGCTCTGGTTCATTCCTACAAAAATGATGAACGGATTCACCAAATTCGGCACCGGTGTGACCGCAGTCATCGCGATCTGCGTCTGCATTGCGGTATTACAGTACCAGACAGGTATCAGATTCCCGCTTCTGGATAAGATGATAACCGAAGATCCGGCTACAGGCGTTGCGCCCCTTCAGAATGCGCTGCTGATAATAGGAAACATCGCGCTGGTTCTGATAGGCGCCTTCCCGATGGTCGAATGGGTCAAAAAGGCTTTCAAAAAGCCTCTTGGAGCTCTCGGCAGAAAACTGGGGATGGACGAGATCGGATGCGCAGGTATGATCGCGAATCTCGCCAACAATATACCGGTGTTCACCATGTTCCATGAAATGAGCAACAGGGGCAAACTGATAAATGCGGCCTTTGCCACGTGCGCCGCTTTTGCGCTCGGTGATCATCTGGGATTTGCGGCCAGCATAGATAAAGATATGATAGTGCCCGTTATAGTGGCAAAACTCGTCTGCGGCGTGACAGCCGTAGCGCTGGCGATTCTTCTTTCCAACAAACTTCTCAGGAAAGCCGGAGTAGATGAAGAACATCTGTAGAAAAGATAAATAACGTTAGAAAAAGGACGGCGCATTGCCGTCCTTTGTTTTTGCCTTAATTCAAATCTCTTTCTGATCTGCCGGATCCTACTCTGGAGGCTAAAGCATGCTTCGTATCTCCTCTTCGGTGTGTTCCAGCAATTTGATGAATTCTCTGGAGGATACCCTCAGGGCACCCTGGGTCCACACGTTCTGCTGGACCAGTTCATCTGAAGTGACTACGTATATCTGCCCTTCCTTTGCCTTGCCTGCCATCCTGCCTATCCTGACGTCGGCCGATTCATTGGCCGCAGTATAGATCACATCGACTACGCTGTGTTTTTCCGTGCTCCCGTCTCCGGGCACTACTTTGTACGCGTCGAAGATGATGCTGACCTTAAAGCCTGTGTAGCCGGCATAGTTGATCAGCCGTTCGACCAGGCTGTCTCTTGCCGATCCTATATCCTTATCCGCAAGTTCTTTGAGATGACTGTCTGAAAAAATCAGATTGTATCCGTCTATCAGGATCAGAGTGCCGTCATTCGTTTCAGGTTTCTTTTTTTCGTGCTGCGCCCTTATCTGTTTATTGCGTTCCTGCCTGCGGGCGGATTCCTCCTCAGAGATATCTTCTCCTACGCTGAAATCCATTTC